>JAKSTD010000099.1 GCA_024402755.1 Alphaproteobacteria bacterium | reverse complement strand
GATTGGTAGTAAGCGCAGTTTGTTCAATATCTTTTTCTTTAATCGCACGCGAAGAATTAACATCGATTGTCACCATCGCTTCGGTTTGATTGATAACAATTGATCCCCCAGACGGCAAACCAACGTATGGACCGTGTAATCCTTCTAGTTGTTTTTCAATACCTGCCTTGGTCATTAATGGAACCGCAGCATCTTTGTATTGAACCAACTGTTTGCGTGGCGCACGACCATACATTTGTTGAAAATATGTTTTTGCTTCGTCAAATGCCTCATTCCCCTGGACATACATAACATCGTCTTTGTCCGATATAAAATCACGAACAACACGGCGAAGCAAAGAATCTTCGGTATGAATTATCACAGGTGCAACAGATTCCAATGTGGTTTTACGAATATCGTTCCAAAGCGATGTTAAATAATCGTAATCTTTGGAAACATCTTCCGCGCTGGCCCCAGATGCAGCAGTGCGAAGCACGACTGTCATACCCTTTGGTATTTTAAGACCATGCAAGATTTCACGCAAACGCGCGCGTTCTGCTTTGTCTGATATTTTCTTTGAACAACCGTAACTGTTGCGTTTTCTAGAATTAGGCATTAAAACAGCAAAACGACCCGCCAATGACAAAAATGTAGTCATTGATGCGCCCTTTTGACCGCGTTCTTCTTTGACACCTTGGATTAACAAGATTTGCTTTGGCTTAATAACATCTTGAATTTTGAATTCGCGTGCGCGTTTAAGAAATTCTTTGTTATCTTCACCTGCGTTGCCATCATCGTATTCAGCGACTTCGTCCGCTTCATCATCTGGGTCGTCGTCGTCTTCGACAATATTAGCATGCGCCAATTCCAATAATTTTTTCTTTTGTTCAGGTGTTACCTGGTAATAATCAGGATGAATTTCAGAAAATGGCAAAAATCCGTTTTTACCAGTTCCGTAATCTACAAATGCTGCCTGAAGTGATGGTTCAACCCTTATAACCTTGGCCAGATAAATATTGCCTTTTATCTGGGGCTTAGTAGTTGTTTCCACGTCAAAATCAGACACACGATTCGTAGATGTATCTACCACCACCACCCGTGTTTCTTCGGGATGAACACCATCCACATATATCTTTTTTGACATTTAATAATCCTTTTGTGTTGTGGGTGCAGAAAATGGATATAACCCGTTCCCATGGGGCATCTACGCCCATGCCAAGGATGCACGCAACGATAAGAAAAAGCGCGACTCGGGTTAAAGCAAAAAGCGACAATAACAACACTTTTTTTTGCCCCATTTCATACAACTTCGTAGAGCATAGCAGATGCACAATTCAAAGGCAAGGTGTTTTTAATTTTCTTCCATTGTTTTATGTTTTTTATGTGGCATTTGGATGTGAGGAATCTTTTGTATCGCCTCTTCCCGCCCACGTTTCACGCGTGCGCGCAAACTGCGTTCATATATAAACAACAGCCCACCCACACCAATCAATACCAACACATAATAAATAATTCTGTATGCCAGTAACGCACCAAAAATATTTGCTTTGTCCACACTGTCTGGCAAAGCCACCATAAACACAGTTTCAAAAACACCGATTCCACCAGGAACCTGGCTGAAAACACCAGCCACCATCGCTATGACATAAATACCGATAAAAATGCCAAACGGCATATCTATGTACGGCTTTATACAAAAATAAAGAACCAGCCCAGCGCAAAGTGCATCCATAATCCCCAAAAATGTTTGGACAATGGATAAACCAAATGATGGGATAGAAAACTTTATCTCTCCAATACGAATACATTTATTTTTGAACGCGATTGATATTGCATAGTATGCTAATAACACAGATGTACATACGATAAACAACCCGTTCACACCAAATGATGCCCCCGCACTTTGTGCAAACATATCAGACGGCACCAAACAATATCCTATGACCACTATCGCGGCATAGCCAAGAAAAAATGTAAAACCAGAAAAAGTTAACATTTTTATAATATCGGAACCAGGGACACGCCAACGCGTGTATAAACGATATCTTATCGCACCACCGCTGACCACCGCGTGTCCTGCATTGTTGCTGATTGCAAAGCCCAACATTCCAGCCAACATCCATTTCCACCATGAAACCTTGCGCCCAACATAGTCCAATGCCAGATAATCATATAAAGACAGCGCGATATAGCCAAAAAAACACGCAACAGATGCCAAAACCAAATTGGTAAATGGTATGTTCCACAGCGCGCGCGCAATATCCATCAAAGAATAATTGCGCAGTTGCCAATAAAGCATCCCTGCCGCAATTACAAAGAAAAACAATCCCGCATAACTGATTAATTTCTTTAAAAAACGTTTTGTTCTTGCTGACATTCATTTTCTCTTGCAAAAAACACCATAACACCATGAAATATAAAAAGCAAATTGTTTATTTTTCTTGCAAAAATCCGCCACTTTGCATTTTCCACAAACGGTAATATTTCCCCTTTTTGCGCAACAGTTGTGTATGAGTCCCCATTTCTGCAATATGCCCCTTTTCCAACACAATAATCCTGTCCATGTTTCGCAGGGTGGATAACCGATGTGCGATTGCACTCGTTGTTCGACCTTTTG
>JAKSTD010000098.1 GCA_024402755.1 Alphaproteobacteria bacterium | reverse complement strand
ATCGACAACCACCTGACCATTCTTAAAAAAATGATATTTTTCATTCATTTCTATAATCTTATAAGCCGCACGCGCACGATAGCCCTCTTTCTTTGCTCGTTCGACATAAGAATCGTTTGCCTGGCGTTGAATCCAAGCCGCAGAAGATTTGTGTGCTGCAATTTTTTTATTTAATATTTTCATTATTTTACAACAATAAAAAAAATTATCTTTCCATGTTTTGTCTGGCAATTTGTTTTAACATTGCATCTCCAAAAAGAAAAGCATGTTCAAAACCTCGTCCCAAGACACTTTCACTAAATTCATACTTGGCCCGAAGCACATTTTTTACTTTTTCTACACTAACACGCGCCCCTTTTGCGTGTGGTGGGGTAATATTTTGGTTATCAAAAGTTACAACCAAGTTCCATCCAGAGACATGTCCTTTTTCATCCAAAACAGCCTCTATAGGTGATATATCTATTGGCTTTATTATATCTTGTTGATTTGTCATTACTTTACCTTTCTTTATTACGATTATTTATAATTTGTGAATACATCTTTAATCTAAAATCCCATGCACGCCTTGCACCATTTCCAAACAAACCGTCACGCCAACTGTATTCTAATTCAGATATAATGATATTTGGCTTTATAACAGGTTTCAACATCTCGAAATCTTCAAAAAACACTTTTGAAGATTCATCTGTTATTTTATGTGTCTCTTCTCTTTGTTCTGTATTAGTAGACAAATCCCCACCATAAAAAACATGAACATTCCAATATTTTATTTTTCCATTGATATACACTGGGACACAATGCGATACATCAACAGGGACTATTTTTTCTTTTTTCATTACTTAGCTCCTGGGATAGACCCCGCTTGTTGCATACGTTGCATGACTGCCTCCATACCACCCATGCGCTGTATCATTGCCATTTGTTGTTTCATTTTTAAATATTGTTTAATAATATGTTCCACATCACGCACAGAACATCCAGCCGTTTCAGCAATACGTGCCTTGGCATTGGCGAAAACTTTTTCTGGGTCACTACGTTCTTCCGCAGTCATTGCTTCCAGTATTTTAATTTGAGCATCGACACTACCATCTTTGATTTTTTCTTTCATAGCGGCCACAGCCCCGCTCATTCCTGGAACCATCTTCAACAGACCACTAAAATTGCTCATTTTTTTGATTTGCTTTAATTGTGCCAACATGTCATTCATATCAAATTGACCGGCACTCATACGTTCTGCTGTCTCTTTCATACCAGCAGGCATTTTAGCCGCTTCTTTTTCCAAATCAATATTTTCATTTTCTTGTTTTTTCTTTTTTCCAAAACCGAACATTTTTCAACTCCTTAAATTTTTTACACCTTTTTATATTTTATTTGCTTTTTTTGGTTTGTCCAGATACTTTTTCAAATATTTTCCAGTCAAAGATTCAGAATTTTTAACTATATCTTCTGGGGTTCCAACTGCAACAACTTGCCCGCCACCATCACCACCATTTGGTCCAAGGTCAATAATCCAGTCCGCAGTTTTAATGACTTCCAGATTATGTTCAATTACTATAACCGTGTTACCCTGTTCCACAAATTCATGTAAAACATTTAACAAAGATTTTATATCTTCGAAATGCAATCCTGTGGTTGGTTCGTCCAGAATATAAATGGTTTGTCCTGTACTGCGTGCTGCTAATTCTTTGGACAGTTTTATTCTTTGCGCTTCGCCCCCAGACAAATCAAGTGAACTTTGTCCCAATTTAATATAATCCAAACCAACCCGTTTCAATAATTCAAGTTTGCGTGCAATTTGTGGAACATTTATAAAAAACCTGTATGCTTCTTCCACTGTCATGTTCAAAACATCAGCAATAGATTTACCCTTATACTTTACCGCCAAGGTTTCATCATTATATCGCTGCCCATGGCATTTATCACATTCCACATAAATATCAGCCAAAAAATTCATTTCTATTTTAATTTGACCATCACCTTGACATGCCTCGCATCGCCCGCCTTTGACATTAAAGGAAAAACGACCTGCATCATAACCACGTGTTTTGGCTTCGGGTAAATTCGCATAAAATTCACGAATATTATTAAACACCCCAACATAAGTCGCAGGGTTACTGCGTGGACTGCGCCCGATTGGCGATTGGTCAATATCTACCACTTTATCAATATTTTCCATGCCGCGAATAATATCATGCGCACCTGTTTCCAGTTTTGAATTATAAAGCATGCGCATAATCGCAGGATACAAAGTATCCAATAATAATGTAGATTTTCCAGAACCAGACACCCCGGTTAACGCGATAAATTTGCCAAGTGGAAAATCAACATTAATATTTTTAAGATTATTTTCGCGCGCACCTTCTATGCGTATTACTTTGCCATTACCAGTTCTGCGTTTTTTAGGAACATCTATTTTTCGTTTTCCAGATAAATATTGCCCCGTCAAAGATTCAGGATTTTTTATAACCTGACTTGGTGTCCCTTGGGCGATAACATTACCACCATTTATACCCGCCCCACGACCAATATCGACCAAATAATCGGCACTGCGCATCATATCTTCATCGTGTTCAACGACTATCACTGTATTATCTTTGTCACGCAGCATTTTT
>JAKSTD010000097.1 GCA_024402755.1 Alphaproteobacteria bacterium | reverse complement strand
ATTATTGTAAATTAGTTCGAAAGTGGCGATTTTTTGCCACTTTTTTAATTTCAACTTTCGAACTCTGTGAAAATATTGAAAAACAAATAAAAACTTGCCCCGGTGGGCAAGTTTTGAAACTCTGGTTGGACAACCTGTACAGGTTTATAACCGACGATTTGTCCAATTTCTCTAATCTTAGCATCCAAATTAAAGCGTTTCAACAAAAATTGAAATCCGAAAACCCGGAGGTGTTTGCACTACTCAATTCGTAGTGCGGTCACTTGTGGTGGTTCATCTCCGGGGGTAAAGGGTTGAAATGCACCAAACAAGGATTGTCAATCACGACAAGCCCGTTTGATATGCACTTTTCCTGAATCTTCTGTGGGGTGAATTGAGTCCGTATCAGCACATGATACGAAAATTAACTTAAACAATAAAAAGGACATAAATATGTCAAAAGTTGACGAAAAAAATAAAATAATATCCCCAGACGAAATTCGTTGGGACATGTACATTGACGAGAGTCAATTAAGCAAACGTGAATTATATTTGGCAGACCATTGTTGCCAACGAAAATTCACATTTTTATTAAACGATGCTAAAAAGTTTTGGGTTCAAAATGGTGGAACATTATCTGTAAGAGCCACAGTTGAACAAGGGAACTCGTGTATCAATTATTACGATTTTGATGATTTGCGTAACGCTATAGCTTACTACGTAAAAAATAATCCGGACAGAATAAAAGAAATGGACAAAGAATCTGCTAGACGATACAGATTGCGCCAAAAAAACAAAATTGCTGCAGAAAACGTTTCAAAGGGTCTGTCGCCTATCGTATATCGTAATCGGGTAATATGGGCATCTATTGCACCGAATGATGAATGCAAAGCAAAGGTTGCAAATAATTATTATCCAACAGTGTTTAAAAATAAAATTGTTTGGCGACAAGCACCAGCAAAACATTAAAAGGATTATAAAATGAATAGCGAAAATTTAAAAGAATTACAAAAAGACAACATTTCAACCGAAATTGAGTCAGAAACTGACATATGTAAACCGTGGGGAAGTGCCATAATTTTAGCCACAGAACCTAAAACCCAAAGAGAAGGCGAAGGTATAGAATACCAATTATCAAGAACTTCTTGGTATTGCTGTGTAAATTGCTGGGATGTTTGGCGTGTTTATATTGTGGATGATTTAACCGGCACAGTGCCGTTTTATAGGATGATAAATTACATAAAACGTGCTGATTACCCTGTATATATTATTGTTGATAGTTCTGACCATTTGTTTTTGGACGATTTCAACAAAGTGGCATTACTGAATTATTTCTACCACAAGAAAAAGATTCAAATCCATTTGGTTACAGAAGAAATCGTGCTTCAAAACCCTTACAGCAAAAAGGAACAGGAAATATGGGAAAAATTAACCCGTATTCCCAAAAACATGCTTTCCGGAATGAACAAGGGAATTGAAGCATATATGCAGTTGGAACACGAACGGGAAAAAGACGAATCCAATGCAGAATTAGTTCAATAAAATGAAAAATTATTCTGTAAAGGGGCGACCCGCCCATAGTTCTACATAAATGTGGTGTTTGTGAAATTTGGTCCACCCGGGGCTGAATTCACAAACCAACCATATATTTTTACCCGGGTAAGATAAAAAATGCCTTATAACGTGTAAGGCACAAATAAAAAGTGTGTTCTCTACTTGATTCTGGCCAAACTGGTAACTGATTCACACAAAACGATGTACCTACGGTGTGGGCTCACCATGGCTACACCCAGGGACCTCTCGGACATCATTTGAATAATAACACTAGGCACATTGAAAAACGTCCTAGTAATAAAATTATTTAATTAAATCAAATAAATAACAATAAGGAATATAACATGACTACTATTATTTATAATAAAAAGAATACTGAACAATTACAAAATCAAACAAAAGATTGGTTGGGGTATATGTCTTTCAGCCACTATCTTGTTATTGATTTACCATTGAACCGCAGACACTATGATTTTAAAAAAGCAACAAAATATCTTAAAACCATCGTGAAACGATTTGAAAAAGAACTGATTGGTCGTCATTGGAATAAACACCCTGTTCATTTTTTGGGTATTGCTGAATCAGGCGACCATCATATTTGGCATTGGAATCTTTTGTTAGAAGCGTCTAAATACACCAATACAGAACTGCAAAATGCCGTAACAAGCACAACAAATTATATGAATTTGGATATAAAAACGATGGATTTACAACCAATCAACACAACAAAAGAAGTGTTGAACGGCTATGTTGTTAAAGAATTACAAGCCAACAAAACATTTCATATTGATTCTGACCGTATTTTTACATCCAAAACATTATTTAATTTGTAATAATTTATTTTTGGACATCACGCACCCATTTACCATTTGAATCATACACGTGGTTATGGGTGCTAAAAATTCCACCACTGGTAATAACAAAATCAGAAGTATATGATACCAATTTACCATTAACCCGACAATATTCACGATTGGAACTATCAAACAAACTAACTTGATTGCCACTTTGTTTTGCATACATTATTTTTTTCATTATCGCCACCTATACTCTGCGTCTGCGAATATATTATAATACTTAAAAATACTGTCGCAAACGGGTAATTTA
>JAKSTD010000096.1 GCA_024402755.1 Alphaproteobacteria bacterium | reverse complement strand
ATATAAAGATGAATAATCTCCGCCGGTTCTTTCTGCCAATTCTTTTAGTGCGTTTTTTGCGCCCCCGGCAATAACTAATTCTGGGCGACCATTGTCATCATGTGTAACGGATATATCTGAAAAAGAAATATCATCGCCAAACCCTGTTCCCATTGCTTTTAATGTGGCTTCCCTGGCCGCCCAGAAATTAGCCAAATGCTTTTCGCTACGCGCATTGTCATTGTTCGCATATTCTAATTCTTTTTTTGTGAAAATACGTTGTTTTTTGAAAGCAGACCAGTCCAAAAACCTATCGCTTTCAACCAAATCAATTCCAATTCCTATTATCATTGAAACCTTCCTTTTATTGTTTCTTTATGCGCATACTAGTAATATTTGACCGATTCGTGCAAGCAAAAAATAAAATACAAAGAAAACATGGTGTTGTAACAATCAAAAACAGTTGATTTTTTGCCGTATTATGATAAAATTCATCTGTTAAAATGAAAACACAAACAAAAGGAGAATGTGCCGTGTTTGATGAAAGAAAATTAAAAACATTCTCTTGGGTTAATGTTGGCAACCCTGACCACGAAGATTTTGAACGTTTGTTAAACGATTATAAAATTGACGAAGATACTATATCCGATATTTTGGATATGGATGAACAGCCGCGTATCGAAATAGAAGATGATTACAAGGTTATAATTGTGCGTTTCCCGATTGCTAATCGTGAAATGGATACGACTTGGCATACTGAACCGTTATCAATAATTTATTCTAATAAACAGGTTATTACTGTTTGTCGTAAAAGATGTGATTTGTTAGATAAAATCAAAGACGATGAAATGAACAGTCGCGAAACCTTTATTTTGAACATAATTTACTATATTGCTGAATCTTATTTGCGTGCATTAAAGGAATTAAATAAAAAAGTATTGGCTTCTAAAAAGACATTACAAGAACGTATTCGCAAGCAAGAGTTGATGGAGTTGTTGGAGGTTGAAAATGCGTATACATTATATATGGCATCACTAAAGGGCAATTTAACTGTTATGGATAAAATTGATAAAATGCGCGGTTTTGTAAAGGATGAAGATAATCAGGAACTGGCAGAAGATACCCGAATCGAATTTAATCAGGCCATTGAGGTTGTAACAAGTTACAGCAAGATGTTAAAGTCAATCAAGGAAACATTTGAAAGTGTGATTAATATTGATTCTAACACTTACATTAATCGATTGACTATATGGAATATCGTTTTAATGGTCCCAAGTGTGATTGTTGGCTATTATGGTATGAATATGTCTTTGCCGTATGCAGAATATTCACATACTGCGATTGTGATATTTATCGCGATAATGGTGCTGTTGATTGGGTATGGTTTGTACACTATCGCAAGACGACGGGTGTTTTGATTGAATATAAAAAATTTGACAATTAATGTTTTTTTTTGTTGTTTTTGGTTTGAACAATAAAACCAAAGAGATTGAAATGAAAAAACATAATAATTTGTTGGTTAATGGTAAAAAGGTTGCTTTGACTGTTTTGTTGGCAATGTCCTTAGGTTCGTGTAATTATAAAAAAATATTTCTGATAATATATTAGAGGAATCTTTAGAAGAATACGGCGGTATAATTTTGACTGGCATCGGAATGTATACAGTTGGATTTTTTGCAGGTCGTTTAAGTCAAAACGAAAAATAAAAAAATCGCCAAAAGGCGATTTTTTATTTGATAGTATTCATTATAAAATTAAAGTTTATATCTATATCATCGGTTGGTAATTTTATGTCGTAAAATTGGACAGCCAGTTGTTTGGAAAGCCATGTTACTGCGGGCATAGTTGTTGATTTAAATGCGGCAATGCGTTTCTGGACAGCAGCGGTATCACTATCGTCGGAACGGTTGCCCCCTTCCCTTATTCTTTTTTGAATATGTGCAATCATGGTTTCTTCAGTGATGTTTAAAAATATTATTTTAATATTAAATTTATCTGCATAATTTTCGACCAACCATTGTGCCTGACCAATGGTGCGTGGAAATCCGTCCAAAATTAAATCTTTATCAGTTTTAATATGTTCGGCAATAATTGGAAACAAATCTTCGTCGCCCACCAATTCACCACGAGTAATTTTTTTACAGATTTCAGAATCTTTTGGCATGGCGCGTAAAATTGTCCCTGTTTCGACATAATTAAAATCGTGTTCTTTTAACAGTAGATTCGCAAAGGTCCCTTTACCCGAACCTTGACCGCCCATAAAAACAATCATATCTGGTTTTGTCATTATAAAATCCTTTTTGTTAAGGTAATTTTAGCACATAAATAAAAAAAACCCACTAAAAAAAGTGGGATTTTTGAATAGAATCCAACAAAATTATTTTTTGCTGTTTTCAATCGCTGCGCCCAAGATGTCACCAAGGACCGAGCCAGAATCTGCCTCGTTAGCAAATTCTTTAACAGCTTGTTTTTCAAGTGTTACCTGCAAAGCGCGAACAGACAATTTCACATTGTTGCCATCAACAGAAACAACGGATGCTTCGACTGAATCGCCAACATTGTATTTTGAAGTATCTTGTTCTGCTTTTTCGCGCGACAAATCTGTGCGACGAATTGTGCCTTTGATCTCGCCAGGCAAAGCCAAGATTAATTCATCAGGTGTTATTTCAGAAACTGTTCCGCAAA
>JAKSTD010000095.1 GCA_024402755.1 Alphaproteobacteria bacterium | reverse complement strand
GGTTTGTTTTTACCCAAACAATATCGTTCAAAATCCAAAAACCCATATCTTGTAAAATAGAGCCAACGCGAAATATATTATGATAAGAACCAATAACCCACATTGCACCGTCCGGTTTAAGAATACGTTTGCATTCTTTCATCCAAGTACGTGTAAATTCATCGTATTGGGCATTGGATTCAAAATAATCCCAGTTATCGCGAACTGCACGTGCGGCAGTTTGGTCTTCTGGTCTGTATAATGTTTTTGCGCCCAGTTGTAAGTTATAAGGGGAATCAGCAAAAATTGCATCAATCGATGCATCAGGAATGTTGCGCATGATTTTGATGCAATCACCACACAAAATCTGATTCAGATATTTTTGCATTTTCTCTCTCTTGTTTTTTCTTTCTTGTATTTTACCACATTTTGAGCCTTAAAAAAATGTGTCCGCGAATCGGTTTATAAAAA
Source organism: Alphaproteobacteria bacterium (assembly GCA_024402755.1). GTDB lineage: Bacteria > Pseudomonadota > Alphaproteobacteria > Rs-D84 > Rs-D84 > Enterousia. The sequence goes on along the minus strand of JAKSTD010000095.1, from coordinate 2,259 downwards.
AAAACACTTGATTTTTTTAAAAAAGCATTTTTTCAATATAAATTTGCTTTACTTGTGGGTAATTTTTTTCTAACCTTAAGTGTTATGAGGTGTCCTTATTGTAATTCTACGGATAGTCGTGTGGCAGATTCCCGCCCAGATAGTGGTGATGCGGTTATTCGCCGTCGTCGTGTTTGTAATCAGTGCGGTGCGAAATTTACTACGGTTGAACGCATACAGATGCGTGATTTGATTGTTGTTAAAAATAGTGGAAAAACCGAACCTTTTGATAGGGAAAAGTTATTCCGGTCAATTAAATTGGCATGTCGTAATCGTGATGTGCGGGATGAACAAATTGATAAATTGGTTGCTTCTATTCAACGCAGATTAGAAACAGAAAGTGCTGATGATACAGTGACTAGCGCCCAGGTTGGTCAAATGGTTTCTGATTCTTTGTTGAATCTGGATCCTATTGCATTTATAAGATTTGTTTCGGTTTACAGAAAATTTTCACGTGTTGCGGACTTTAAAAAAATTATCAGCCAGATACCAGAGGCAGATGATGATGCAATCGTATGCAAACTACCAAAGACATCGTTGTTCTGAAAATGATAAAAAAAATATTTGTATTTTTTATGGTGATTTTTTGCCCTTTTGTGTCTGGGGCGATAGAGTCCGTTGATATTTTAAGTGATGAAGATGCGGCAACTTATGCACAAATATTTATGTTGCAAGACAAAGAAAAAATTGATGTCGCTAAAAAGTTAGAGGCAAAATTAACCGACAAATATTTGATGAACGAAGTTTTGTATCAAAGATATGTTTCGAAAACTTATCATACGCGCGCAAGCGAATTACAAACTTGGATGAATAAATATTATGATATGCCTGGTTCTGAAAGATTGGCAAAAATTGCGAAATTAAAAAAAGCAAATACGCGTAAACCTGATATGCCCCAGGTTGTGACAGGCAAAGAATATATTGAATCCGCCCAATCTGAAACATGGACCGAAAAAACTTACAAAGAAAAAGTAACGAAAAACATAAACAAATTTAAAAAGGCGATTCGTTCTGGTTCTTCGAAGGCAGCGCGTAAGATTTTAGAAGACAAATCATTTAAATCAAAAATATCAGAAGCAGATTATGGTCGTCTTGCCGGTCGTTTGTCGTTTCTTTATTATACAAATGGTGAATATGAATTGGCTAAAAAATGGGGCTTTGTTGCAAGTGATGCCAAATCTGAATATGGATTATGGTCGATGGGCTTGCTTTATTTCAAAGAACAAAAGTATAAAGAGGCACAAAAGTATTTCAGTCGTATTTTAGATTTAACACAAATAAATAATGCACGTAAAACAGAAGCCGCTTTTTGGGCAGGGCGCGCGGCTGATATAAACGGTGATACGGATGCGGCAGAAAAATATTGGAATATTGCCGCAACTCATCCAATGTCTTTTTATGGTGCGTTGGCATCAACTATGTTGGGAAACAAACCGGAATACGAATTTTTTGACCAAGAATGTTCTGATGAAGATGTTGTTACATTGCGGGAAAATAAATATGGAAAAAAGGCATTGGCGCTGATTCAGGTTGGACGCAAAGACCGGGCAGAGCAGTATTTGAAATATCTGGTAACGGCAAAATCGTCTGATAAAATGTTGCATGCGGTTAATGCTGTTTCGTCGATGTATGGTTTGCCAAGTGTTTCAATTTTGGTGTCTGGTGTTATGCGTGATAGGGGGATTCTGGAAATCAATGATGATATTATTTATTCTGCGCAATATCCGTTGCCAAATTGGGAACCAATGGGCGGTTGGTCAATCGACAGGGCGCTGTTGTTGGCAATCACTAAACAGGAAAGTGGTTTTAAACCAACTGCAAAATCAACGGTTGGGGCAAATGGTGTTATGCAATTAATGCCAGGGACCGCGAAACTGGTTGCACGTAAAAATTCTGTTAAAATGTCTGATATAGATATGTCTAATCCAGAACATAATATGTTTTTGGGACAACAATTTATTGTCGATTTATTGCAACAAGATTTGGTTAATAATAATATAATAAAAATGTTGATTGCATACAATGCTGGAATTGGGAATTTGGCAAAGTTTGAAAAAAGTTTTTCAACCAAAGACCCGTTGCTTTATATCGAAAGTTTTCCTGCGTATGAAACCAGATATTATATCAAACGCGTTATGTCTAATTTGTGGTTGTATCGTGCGCGCCTTAATCAGCCGTTGACTGCGTTGCAAGAACTGGCAGATGGCAAATGGCCGTATT
>JAKSTD010000094.1 GCA_024402755.1 Alphaproteobacteria bacterium | reverse complement strand
ACGCGTTGGTAAACTAGAAGCAATCGTCTTTTCTGGTGGTGAGGCATTAATGCAGGCGGATGCCACAATCGAATATATGAAACGTGTGCGTGATTTGGGTTTTTCAATCGGTTTGCATACAAATGGTTTTTATCCTGAACTGTTAAAGAAGGTATCTGATGTTGTTGATTGGATTGGTCTTGATTTCAAGGCAACCAAACAGCAATATCAGGCATTGACTGGTGTTGATGTCGCGTATGACAGGATGATTGAATCGTTAAAATATTGGGTTTCAACTGGTCGCGGACTAGAGGTTCGCACGACTTGCGACCCGCGGTTTGTTAGCAAGGAAGATTTATTAGAAATCGCGAAAATTGCCTCGACAATGGGTGTTAAAAGTTTCGCAGTGCAAAAATATACCCCGTATCACGAAGATGATGATAAACAAACAACACCCGTGATGCGTGAACAGTTCTTTAATGATGATAATTTAAAAAAACAAATAGAATCTCTGTTTGAAACTGTCGTTTGGCGAAATAATTAGAGAGAAACGGCTCTGCAATCGCGACAATAAATCATAGTCACCGTCTTTACCTTTTGTTTTTGTATGATTTTATTCTGTTATAAAAAATATGTAAATAAAATTCTTGTTTAGTTTTTCTATTCGCACTATAATACCACCCGTGTGAAAGTTAAAGGAGATAACACATGAAAACAAAAATTGTTTTAACAAGTATTACTGCTTTATTGATATCCGTTGCTGGCGCAAATGCTTTGGAATACAGACCTTTTGTTGGGGCTTCGATGGGAATTCAGGGGGCAATTTATTCCAGTGACGCAAAAGATATTGAACGTGCTGCAAATATTGATTTTCCAAAAGATTTTTTTGCTTTTGGTGTGGTAACAGGGGTTCGTGCTGGTGGATACGAAGATGTATATAATGGCGGGATAACACTCACTGCAACAAAAACAACTTATTCCAAAGTTCAACAGAAATATGTTGATACACGCGCGGCAAGTGCAGATTTGTTTGACATTTCTGTATCATACGATAACTATATCCGCGTAAGTGGTAACAAAGCAAATCGTATAGATTTTGTTTTAGGTGCAGGTATGGGCGCAGCCGCATATCACATGGATGTTGTTGGTGGTGGCTCAAATACAGTTTGGTCTTTTGCACCAGAATTGAAGATTGGTATGGATTTTGAATTGACGAAAAGTGTGACATTGTCGGCGACTTTCCGGACAATGTTCCCGACAAATGAAAATCATGAACTTAACGCATCCTATTTTGCGGGTGGTTCTGTGAAGTATTTGTTCTAATGTTGGATACCAAAAATAAAAAATACCATCAAGGGATGGTATTTTTTATTTCTGGTGGCTCTGGTCGGAATCGAACCGACACTCCTTTCGGAACTTGATTTTGAGTCAAGCGCGTCTACCAGTTCCACCACAGAGCCAGAACGGTTTAACAGTTGCAAATTATTTTGTTTTTTTCGCAGCTGCTTTCTTTGCATCGACCTTTTTGACCAATCTTGCACTGCGTGTTGGTTTGTGCACAGGTTTTTTTGCAGGTTTTGCAGGTTTCCCATTTTTCTTTTCAATGGCTTTCTTTATCGCCGCCATTTCAGGTGTCAAACGAGAGATTGGTTTGGACATAACATAGGCATCCAATCCACCATGTTTTGTTAACGTACGCAACCCAGCCGTTGAAATACGCAAGGCAAAATCGCGATTCAAAATATCGCTGTGAAACGATAATTTTTGTAAATTAGGCAAGAATGTGCGTTTCGTATGACGCATAGAATGTGACACATTCATTCCAACCATTGTTTTTTTTTCAGTTACTTTACATACACGTGGCATATTAAATCCTTTAATTACTGGGGTATAATTTATACTATAATTTGTCAAAAGTCAAGTTATTGTTTAAAAATTTTGTTTTTTGTATTTGGTTAGGTCTTTTATCTCATGGCTTGAATTTATGAAATGTGAAACTATATATTACACAACAAGAAAAAAGAGGTAATTCGATGAATCCAGAAGATGTTCAAGAAACACCACAGCAAGCGATTGAAAAATATACCACCGATTTTACTAAATTGGCGGCAGATGGTAAATTGGACCCAGTTATCGGGCGCGAAGATGAAGTTAGAAGAACTATTCAGGTCTTGTCGCGTCGAACAAAAAATAATCCTGTGTTGATTGGAAATCCGGGTGTTGGTAAAACCGCGATTGTCGAAGGTTTGGCACAACGTATTGTTTCTGGCGATATGCCTGAAAATTTGTTGAACAAGAAATTATTGTCGCTGGATATGGGCGCATTGATGGCAGGCGCAATGTTTCGTGGTCAATTCGAAGGTCGTCTTAAGGCAATATTAAAGGCAGTCAAAGAAGCCAATGGCGAAATTATTTTGTTCATTGATGAATTACACACCATGGTCGGTGCAGGCAAGGGCGAAGGTTCAATGGATGCTGGCAATTTATTAAAACCAATGTTGGCGCGTGGTGAATTGCATTGTGTTGGTGCGACAACACTGGATGAATATCGTCAATATATTGAAAAAGACCCGGCACTGGCGCGTCGTTTTCAACCGGTTTATGTAGACGAACCAACTGTTGATGATACAATTTCAATATTGCGCGGATTAAAGGAAAAATACGAAGGACACCACGGTGTTCGTATCTCTGATTCCGCGCTTGTTGCGGCGGTTAAATTATCCAATCGTTACATTACAGAC
>JAKSTD010000093.1 GCA_024402755.1 Alphaproteobacteria bacterium | reverse complement strand
GACCGCGGAAGCGGTGGGGAGGGTGGCATTCCAGAGTGTTCGTATTTTTAAACCCCCTTCGTCACCTGCACCGCACTTCCCCACGGAGGCAGAATCTATATTATTTTGGGCAGGCGCCAATCAGACCGATTGTATTGTGAACTTCGTCATTTATATACACTGTCACAGGTCTTTGCATGTCATCAATATAACTGTATGCAAATGGGCGCTCTTCAAACATCGGGGCGCGATTATATACATCAAAATATGGTTGCAATAATGATTCAAACCATTGCCGATTCTTGCAAAGGCAGGCATTTCGAACATCAATCGCCATCTTTTTGGTCACACCGTTCGAATAAGAATTTTCAAATTCATCATCGTTCATCACCATACAGCGCGACGCAATCGCATAATAATTTGCATCATCCTTTAAAAATTCGTAAATCGCTTTGTCACTTGCCCCGTTTTGACGCATTTTATACATAATCCCTTCGCTGCAACAGGCATGTGATGCCTTCATTAAAATTAAATATCTGTCCAACAATGGCGACATTTCTGGCGCATTCGCCGGAATATCATAATTTGAATATATTGCATATAGTATATCGTCAATGCGAACATCGCTAAAATGCGGGGCGCGCGGATGCAGATTTGTTTTAAATGCCGGCTTTTTATACCAAATTGCACATTCTTCTGCTGTGGCAAATGGACAGTTATAATCGTATACACATGTTTCTTCTTCGGCAACATAGTCACATGTTTCGTATTCTGCCATAATTGGTTGTGTGTCCACGACAATCGGTGTCAATGGTTCATCAAATTCTACAAAATCCATCGGTGCGATATTTTGTTCGACAATTATGGGTTGAAAATCACAATCGTCACCAATACATTCTGATGCGTGCGCGCAATTCGCGCCAATCAGTATTGCGAGTGTCGCTAAAAAAGAAACTTTGTTTTTCATAATTCCTATTTTATCACAAAAAAGACCTGGTTTAAACAAAAAATTTTATGTTGTGTTAAAATTTTAAAATATTTATACTAAAGAATAAGTTCTTATAAGGGAAAGGAAAAATTATGAAAAAAATATCTGTTTTGTCCGTGTTAACTGTGTTGGCAATTCCTGGATTTGCCACAGAAGATGTTCAAAAACTATACGGGACAGAACCAGATGAACCTTTGGCGGCGGAATGTATTGTCGCGCCATTTGTTATACCAGAAAAAAAACCAGAACCCCAGAAAAAAGCAGAAGAAATAACAAAAAATGATACTGAACAGGTCAAAAAAATCAAAGAAATAAAAGAAGTCGAAGAAATTAAAACTGTCAAAGAGATTAAAAAAGTCGAAAAAAAACCAGAAACCAAAGAAACATCATTGGATGAACCTGTAAAAACTCAAGAAATAAAAACTGAAACAGTTTATAATCCCAATGCGCGTTTCCCGCATGGATTGCAATTTGGGGTTGGATTGTCGCCAACTTCTGGTCTTAATGGTTTTATCGGGTATAATAATAAAAAGTTTGATTCTTTCTGGGCGAAACGATTCGGAATCCGTTTCGATTTCGCAACAATGTCCCCAATCAAGAATACACTGAATAAAAAAATCAATCACTATATCGATGACCATAATGGAATTGATATCAAAGATTCTGTGACACTGGATAATTTTACATTAGATGCTAAACATTATGGCGCAATGATTGATTTCTATCCGTTTGGTGATACCTGGTTTCTGGGCGGATGGCGTATCAGTGGTGGATATTTTACCGGCAAAATGGACTTGGGTGCTGATGTTTATGGAGCTTTGAATGGTGGAAAAATCGAATTTGAATTAAATGACAAAAAGTATTCTTATGATGGTAACGAAATGCATCCCAGGGCAACGTCTGATTGGAAATTCAATGGGCCATATCTGGGGACAGGGTTCGATTTGGGCTTGGTCTGGGGCTTCAAGATGTATTTTGATGCCGGTGTGGTCTTTACTGATAATACCGCAAAATTCGATTTGGATATACCACTTGATGGGTTAAAAGACGAAAACGGGGTGGCAATCACAGAAGGCAGTGCGGAATACAACCAATTTATTCAAGATAAAGACAAAGCCGTGGCCGATGTGCGCAAAGAAATCAAAGATTTGCCATATTATCCGTTGGTGAAAATAGGCGTTATGTACCGATTCTGATAAAAAATGCCCCGATTCGGTTAAACGAATCGCCAAAAACCGAATCGTTCCTGATTTTTTTTAAATGGCACAATAAAAAAATGTCAATGTAAAAAGCGCGGATTTCTGCCGTTTTTAAAGATTTAGGATTTTTTTGAAAATTATTTTTGAAAAAATGCTTGACTTTTTGAAACTTCGTAACCATAATAACCGGGCTTTCAAGTTGGCTCTCTGCAATCTAAAGAAAAGTCAACCCCTGAATTTTCGCGAATCAATCGCAACATTGTTAATAAAAGCAGCTCATCAAAATGATTTTTGATATGTTTCAAAAATCTGTTCAAGAAGAGATATGCAGACAGTTGAATTTGGAATATCCAAACTTTGACTAAGTCAAATGTGCATATCCTAGACAGGTAGTAGGTTATATATAACCTCGTTAAAAACTTGTCTTGCGAATATATAATATGTAAAGACGAACTGATTAAAGTCAGCTTTGTTAAATGCACAGGACTTAAATTACAAGTTTTTTTTAGAACTTGAGAGTTTGATCCTGGCTCAGAACGAACGCTGGCGGCAGGTC
>JAKSTD010000092.1 GCA_024402755.1 Alphaproteobacteria bacterium | reverse complement strand
TTACAGATGTGTTCGTTGATACAGTAAAAAAGAATCTGATGTCTATAAACGAACGTGCAACAGTCGAAAAGACGGACGCAATAACGGCAATTTCGCGGTTTGGCGGGATGGCTGATTTGATTTTTGTTGACCCACCCTATGCTGATTTTGGTTTGGGGGCATTATTTGTGAAAAAAATTGGCAAAATTGCAAAAAACGGTGCGATTTTAATCTGGGAATTTGAATCCAGCCAGCCAGACCCCAAGATAGATATAAACTGGGAAATACTAAAAGACAAGACATATGGCCGTGCCAGATTTTTGTTTTTACGGAAAAAGCAATCATAAAAAACTTGATTTTTCGAATAATTTGGTAAATAATATGCCCCGCACGACACCCTTGGAGGTCGCGCATAATAGAAATAAAAATATGAAAAGGATTAAAAATGTCTATTAAATTAAATGCTGAAATTCGCAAGGTTGCTGGCAAGGGGGCCGCACGTGCAGTTCGCAAAATGCAAAATATCCCTGCTGTTATCTATGGCGAAAAGAAAGAACCTGCGTCCATTGAATTAAATGGTCGTGATTTTAATATGTTGTTGGGACAACCGTCTTTGCGAACAAAATTGTTTGAAATCATGGTTGGTGGCAACAAAGAAGATGCTATGTTGATGGATATTCAATATCATCCAGTGTCTGACAAGGTTGTTCATGTTGATTTCAAAAGAATTGATGTGAAAAAACCTGTGCATGTTGTTGTACCTGTTGAAGTTATCAATGCTGATATTTCCAAAGGTATCAAATTGGGCGGTGTTTTAAACTTTGCTGTTCGTAAGGTTGCACTGGTTGGTTTGGTTTCTGATATGCCGGAAAAAATCACTATTGATTTGGCAGATGTTACTATTGGCGATACAATTCATGGTTCTGATTTGGTGTTACCAAAAGGTATTACTGTGGGATTGCACATGGCAGATTTGGCATTTGCTACTATCGGTGGAAAAATGCCAGAAGAAGCAGATGCAAAATCTGGTCAAGCAGCTGCAGCAGCGTCTGCAGCAAAAGCCGCACCAGCAAAGAAATAATACTTGTTCTTTACAAAGATTTAACCGCCCATTTGGGCGGTTTTTCTGTTAAGAATATATACCAATGATAAATTTATCTTGTCGCCCCTTGAAAGCCTGTATTTAATAACTATATTTCGTTTAAGCAAAAAACTTATCTAAGGAGTAAAATTATGGCAAAAGTATTAGGTATTGATTTGGGAACCACCAATTCCGCCATGGCTTTTATGGATGGAAATGACCCAAAAATTATCGAAAATAGCGAAGGTCAACGCACAACACCATCTGCGGTTGCTATTACAAACAACGGTGAACAGTTGGTGGGGATTACTGCAAAAAACCAGGCGGTAACAAATCCCGAAAACACTATTTATGAAATAAAAAGATTAATGGGCTTGCGTTATGACAGCGAAGCCGTTCGCGAGATTCAAAAACGCGTTCCATATAAAATTGTCGCAGGCGAAAATGGGGATGCGTGGGTTGAAATCGAAGGTAAAAAATATGCTCCATCCCAGATTTCAGCAATGATTTTATCGAAACTGAAAAAAGACGCAGAAAGTTATCTGGGCGAAAAAATTACCGATGCTGTTATTACTGTGCCTGCGTATTTTAACGATTCTCAGCGTCAGGCAACAAAAGATGCTGGTCGTATTGCTGGATTAAATGTTTTGCGTATTGTCAATGAACCAACTGCTGCGGCATTGGCTTATGGTCTGGACAAGGATAAAGACGGCACGATTGCGGTTTACGATTTAGGTGGCGGAACATTCGATGTTTCTATTTTGGAAATCGTTGATGGCGTGTTTGAAGTTAAATCTACAAACGGTGATACTGCACTTGGTGGGTCTGATTTTGATGCACGTGTTTTAAAGTATTTAATTGAAGAATTCAAAGCGCAGACAGGTATTGATTTGTCAAATGATAAATTGGCATTACAAAGGTTAAAAGAAGCTGCAGAAAAAGCAAAAATCGAATTGTCTTCCAAGACATCTACAGAAATCAATTTGCCTTATTTGACGGCTGATGCCACGGGGCCAAAGCACTTTAACACTACATTGACCCGTGCTAAGCTCGAATCTTTGGTTGATGATTTGATTAAAAAGACCATTGAACCATGCAAAAAAGCATTGAAAGATGCAGGTCTTACAACATCTCAAATTAACGAGGTTATTTTGGTTGGTGGCCAAACCCGTATGCCAAAGGTTGTAGAAACAGTCAAAGAATTCTTTGGCAAAGAACCACACAAAGGTGTGAACCCTGATGAGGTCGTCGCACTTGGTGCCGCTATCCAGGGTGGTGTATTAAAAGGCGATGTCAAAGATGTTCTGTTGTTGGATGTGACACCATTGTCGTTGGGTATTGAAACATTGGGCGGTGTATTCACAAGATTGATTGACAGAAACACTACTATTCCAACCAAAAAATCCCAAATATTCTCTACTGCCGAAGACAATCAATCTGCGGTGACAATTCGTGTATTCCAAGGTGAACGCGATATGGCGGCAGATAATAAATTGCTCGGTCAATTTAATTTGGAAGGCATTGCGCCTGCCCCACGTGGTATGCCACAAATCGAAGTGGCTTTTGATATTGATGCGAACGGTATTGTCCATGTGTCTGCCAAGGATAAAGGTACTGGCAAAGAACAGGCGATTTCAATTAAATCTGATGGTGGATTAAGCGAAGAAGAAATTAAACGCATGGTTGACGAAGCTGCTGCAAATGCAGAGGCGGATAAGAAGAAACGCGAA
>JAKSTD010000091.1 GCA_024402755.1 Alphaproteobacteria bacterium | reverse complement strand
GCTTTGGTTTAAATGCATATTGCGAAGGTGTGGTTTTATCTGATACTTCGGTTAATGATAATATGACCGAAGAATCAATAGGGTCATATAATTATTCATCATCTGGTTCTGAATATAAACAAATCACAATCGAAGATATATTGGCAAAAGATACTTCGGACCCGTTGTTTTTGACAGCCGACAATCATTTTTTATCCGATACCTTTTTGTATTTCGCTGATGAAAAAATGCGTCTGGGGCAATATCTAGATTATGGTATAAATGATAATCTTGTTATACATGCGAATATTCTTTATCAATGGGATTTTTCCGGTAATCACGAAAATGGTTTTTCTGCAACAGAAATTGGCGGTGTTTATCGTATGAATCATGGGGAAGGCGAATCAAAAATTATTTCTGATGCACTGTTTGGTTTGAAATTGTGGGGGTCTTCACATGTTCGAACACCTGAATATGCAGATTCGTCCTATTATGCTGGACTTCGTTTTGGTCGCAGATTTACTGGTGTAACGTTGGCAGGAACGGTTAAATCGACATGGGTTTTTGATGATAGTCGTGGACTTTCTTATTTGAATTTCATACCAGAGGCATATTTTCGTTTCAAATATGATTGGCGCGCTGGGGTTGGTCTAGATTTTCGCCGGTCTACAAATAAAAAATTGCTGGATAACCAGGAATGGTTGAATTTGAAATTGATTAAACAATTTGGAAATACCCAATATGTCGGGCATTTCGATTATGAATTCGGTGATGGCGAAGTGATGGGTGGAATTAATATTAAAATATTATTCTAGATATTAGAAAAATTATTTTTTTCTAAAAGAATTCCAGTAATCAAATCTTTTTTTTATTTCGCGTTCAAAACCGCGTTCAACTGGTTTGTATAAACTAACCCGTTCCATATTTTCTGGAAAACAATTTTGTCCGCTGCAACCAGATTCGGTTTCTGGGTCATAAATATATCCGTCGCTATATCCCATATTTTTCATCATTTTTGTTGGGGCATTTAAAATATTTTTTGGTGGCATTAATGAACCTGTTTCACGTGCCACTCTATACGAGGCATTTTGTGCCTTATACGCAGAAATACTTTTTGGGGCAGTAGCCAAATATATCACCAATTCTGTAATTGCAATATCTCCTTCTGGGGAGCCCATCCGTTCATAAATTTGCCAGGCAGTCAAGGCAAGTTGCATCGCGTTTGGGTCTGCCAAACCGACATCTTCCATTGCAAAGCGAGTAAGGCGACGCAGAACATATCGTGGATCTTGCCCAGATGTAATCATGCGCGCAACCCAATAGAGTGCGGCATCTGTGTCGGATGAACGTAATGATTTATGAACAGCAGATATTAAATTATAATGTTCTTCACCATCTTTGTCAGACATTGGGGCGCGTTTTTGAATCGCGTTGTCCAATTTTTCAGGGGTTAAATCTTTCTTGAATTTTGCGGATGCAATGTATTCAATGCTGTTCAATAAAAATCGTGCATCGCCGTCTGCCATTTTGCAAAGATGTATTTTCGCATCATTGGTCAGTGGTAATTTTTTGTTCAAAAATTTTTCTGCCCGTTCTATCAACACCAATAAATCTGTTGTATAGAGCGGTTTTAATACACAAACATGACAACGTGAAAGCAGAGCATTATTCAAATTAAAACTGGGGTTTTCGGTTGTTGCACCGATGAAAGTGACGGTCCCATCTTCCAGATAAGGTAATAATGTATCCTGTTGTGTTTTATTAAACCGATGGATTTCATCAATAAACAAAAGTGTATTGCGACCAATTTCACGGTTCATTTTTGCCGCTTCCATAACTTTTTTAACATCAGCGGTACCAGAAAATACAGCGGAAAGCGGGACAAAATCCATGTCAACAGAATTAGCCAACGCACGTGCGATTGTGGTTTTTCCACATCCAGGTGGCCCCCATAAAATCAAATTTGATAAATTGCGATTATCAACCATCTGGCGAATAATGCCGTTTTCGCCAAGTAAATCTGTTTGTCCCAAAATTTCATTAATTGTTTTTGGACGCATTAAATCTGCGAGTGGTCTTGTCATTTTCTTTTGTTTTGCCTTTGTTTGTGATATAATTATTGTATTAAATAACAAATTTATCAAGTTATATAGTTATAAAGGTTTGTTTATGAAAGTTTATATCAATTATGATAATAAAAATTGGAAAAAATATAATATAGATTTTGAAAAAATCGCCAATGCGACGGTTTTGCCCGTATACACCGGGGCAGAGGTATCTATTACATTGGTTGATGATAAACAAATTAAAAAAATAAATAAACAATATCGTGGCATAGATAAACCAACAAATGTTTTATCTTTTGAATTGGGTGATGATATTTTATTGGGTGATATATTCATTTCGTTGGACACGGTTAAAAAGCAAGCAAAAGAAGCTGAAATTTCTGTGGCGGAACATACCGCTCATATGATTGTTCATGGCATGTTGCACCTGCAAGGTTTTGACCATATCAAAGACAAAGAAGCCAAAGTAATGGAAGCCAAAGAAATTCAAATATTGAAAAAATTGGGGTATAAAAACCCGTATGACGATGCGAAAGTGTGCGTTGAAAAATCTTGTTGCCCCGGCAGATTTATCACATGGATTGAATCTTTAAAAATACGTGAAAATAGTTTCTGGTGGTATTTTACTAGCGCAGCATTAGGTATTATAACTTCGTTTGGTTTTGCACCATTTAATTTATGGTTTTTATCTTTGTTTGGTATCGGTGCTATGTATTGGTTGACAAGAAAACAAAAAAATGAAGTTAGTTTTTGGAAGGCATGGCTTTTGTCGTTCCCCTTTGGTGCGTTTTATGGTATATCGATGTTTTGGTGGGTTCTAAATTCTATATATGTTATTCCAGAATTGGCAGAACAATTCGCAGTATGGACAATCC
>JAKSTD010000090.1 GCA_024402755.1 Alphaproteobacteria bacterium | reverse complement strand
CTGGATATACAAGAGTGGAATATATCCAATCATCTGGGACACAGTACATTAAAACTAGCATAATTGCTGATTTAAATACAAAAGCAGATATAAAATTTGCTAAAACACAAGAAAATGGTTATAGTGCGGTTTTTGGTGCTAGAACCAGCGCGACTTCCCGAGCATTTAATGCTTGGGTGCCGCTAAGTAGTGGTTTTATTGGTGCCAATTTATCATCCAATGGGTCTATTGCATCCAATGTACATTGTACAACAAATACTCTCTATGTCCTTTCATTGTCCGGTACACAGTTGTCTGTAAATGGGAATATAACGACAATTACAAGCGCGAGCAGTTTTACAACACCTGGTGGATTATGGTTGTTCAATACAAATGGGGGCGGGACATCTACTTCTGGTACCAGTAATCGAGTTTTTGTTGGAAAAATTTATTACTTTAATGTGTATCAATCTGATAATTTAGTTTTAGAATTAATCCCTGCGAAACGCAACAGTGATAATGTCGTTGGTATGTGGGATACAGTTTCAAAAACTTTCTTTACCAATGCAGGTACAGGTTCGTTTATCGCTGGACCGGTGGTATCTGATTAGCCGAATTAATCACATCAAACAAGTCAATGTTGCCGGGATGTTCTTCACCATAAACCAGACATTTCTGTAATCTGACATATAAAGGCACGCCAGGAAAACCGCGCACACCATCAACACAAATAACACACTAACCTTTTTACCATGTAAACAATACACTGCGATATTATAAAGCAAAAATAACATGTACAAATCAACAATCACACTTATCAGCCACATGGATGTACAATCAAATGCGATGCTATTTAAAATCAACGCCAGCGGATAAATGAAAAACATTGACGCAATACCCTTGACCGCGATTTCCCAATCCCTGTCGCCACCGGTTACTTCGGATACCAACATCATCAACCCGGCAAAAACAAACAACAAAATCACCGCCGAAACAGGATATATAATCAACGATTTAAACAAAGAAAATATAGTGAACGTATCACCACGAACCAAATTCAAAATCAAAACAACTATTCCGCCGACTAATCCCCACAGGAAAGCTTTTAATATCGCATCTTCCATTTTACCATCGGCAACAATGCGCGAAAAAAAGTATTTGGGTTTGAAAAATATATCTGTCAATTTTGCCAGCCAACTTCTTTTTTTAATTCTTGGTGTTTTTGCTGCTTTCAAAGATTTTGCAGATTTTCTCATTTTCATTTTTTACCCCCTGGATATTTGCTTATTTATATTTTTGCTTTATAATTGTAAAAAATCAACGGAAAAAAATATGAAAAAATTGGTTATTGTTGGTCGCCCAAACACAGGCAAATCAACATTATTTAATGGACTGACAAACTCGCGGGATGCGCTGGTTCACGACCGCCCTGGTGTGACACGTGATACAATTTCTGGCAATATTCCAAATCGTCCATGGGCGGTGATTGATACAGCAGGACTTGAAAATGCAAAAACCGGTATCGCACACAATTCAACAGATATGGCAATAAATGCGATTGAAACAGCGGATGCCATTTTATTCGTTGTTGATGGACGCGTTGGTCTTTCACCAATGGATATCGAATGGGCCAAGTTGGTTCATAAAAAAAGCAAAGCCCCCGCTCTACTTTTAATCAATAAAACCGAATCATCAAAAAGATTGTCGGACATTCATGATTTTTATAAACTTGGATTCGGCGAACCAATTTTAATTTCCGCAGAACACAAACGCGGATTTGACGCAATTGATGGATTCATTGACGGTCTGTATACGGCAGATTCTGCCAGATACACCGAAGATGACAATAAAATAAAAATTGCTGTTTTGGGTCAACCAAATGTCGGCAAATCAACTTTTGTAAATCGCGTACTGGGTGAAAATCGTCAAATTGTTATGGATGCACCAGGTATAACTCGCGACACCGTAAAAATACCAACACACTTTTATGGTCGTGATATTATATTGATGGATACGGCGGGCCTGCGGCGCAAAGCGGGCATAACAGACGATGTGGAAACATTATCCGCATTGAAATCATTGGATGCGATTGAAAAATCTGATATTGTTATTTTAATAGTCGATGCAACAAAAAATATTGAAAACCAAGCACTTTCCATTGCTAGTCGCGTATATGATGCGGGTAAGATTTTATGTGTCGCGCTTAATAAATGGGATTTGGTTGACCAGATTGAACGCGATGAAAAACTATTAAAATTAAAACATCAATTCACTAATTCATTTCATCAAATTATAAAGCCAATGATTTTGGCGATATCTGCGGAAAAAGGAACTGGTGTTCAAAACCTGTTTAAAAGAATTTATGAACAATGGGATATTTCAAAAACGAATACTCCAACCAGTTTGATTAACCGTATTGTTGAAAAATTGGTAAACGATCGTCAACCGCCGATGTCGCGCCTGAAACGACCAATGAAAATTAAATTTGCGCGACAAACGGGGCATCATCCATTTAAAATAACAATAAATGTTGGTGGTGCATCAGATATTCCTGAATCTTATACACGATACCTGCGACGTGGAATTGCAACGGCATTACATTTGGAACACTTGCCAATAGTAATTGAATACAAAAAAGACGAAAATCCATTTGATTAAAAAACCGCCTATACGGCGGTTTTCTTGTTATACACAACTTTTTGCAAAATCGATAATTGAACCAAATAGAACGGCGAAAAAGAAACACACCGACCCACCGATAACAAACAAATGCCACAATGCATGTGCAAACTTTAATTTGCGCCACAAATAAAATATCACACCAACCGAATAAGATAATCCGCCAGCCAACACGAACCACATTCCACGCGCAGAAATCGTATCAATCATTGCAGGCAAAATCCAAAGCAATGCCCATCCCATAACCAAATAAAGTGCAACCAGCC
>JAKSTD010000009.1 GCA_024402755.1 Alphaproteobacteria bacterium | reverse complement strand
CGTATGCCCCAAGACCATCATTTTTCGCATACAGGGCGATTTTTGGATCGAATTTTGCGCCGTCATTCACACGCGTATCGCCATATTTTATATATGGCGGATTTGATACAATAATATCAAATTTTTCACGTGATTTGAAATTGGAAAAATCATCATGTTTTAATTTAATCTGATTTTTCAAATTTAGTTTTTTTACATTTTTTTTTGCAACATGTAATGCCGCGCGTGATTTATCAATCGCGACACCGGTAGTATTTGGTATGTTTTTACAAAGCGCGCAGATTATACATGCTGTTCCAGTTCCCAAATCTAAAATTTTGCGTGTGGCATGGTCGCCACAATCTTTAATAACCGTTTCAACCAAGGTTTCTGTGTCTGGGCGTGGGTCAAGTGTATGTCGATTTGTATAAAATTCAAGACCGTAAAACCATTTAGAATGTATTATTTTTGCAACTGGAATACCGCGCCGCAAAAGGTAAGCATACCACGAAACGCGCCAAAAAGACATATTTTTATACTTTTCGGTAATGATTCTGGCAGCGCGAACACCGCCTGCAGATTCTAAAATTGTGAACACTTGATTTATATTCATATTTTTATTATAATAGCCCCTATGAAAAAAGCAAAAAATATTATAAAAAAGATGACTGCCGGTGTGGTAAAATCTTGTAAAGAATTAGGCAATGTACATGTGTTGTCCCGTGTTGTTTTATGTGTTGCGGCTGTTATGGCTGTTGTCGCAATTTGCGTTGTTATATTTAATAAACCTGCGCGTCAGGCAGTTATGGAAGTGGTAAATCCAGAACATCACACTGTGATAGAAGTTAAATCTGGGGATTCTCTTTCAAAGATATTAAGTACCCAGGGTTTTTCGATTAACGATATAAATGCTATTTCAAAAAATTTGAAAAAAGATGCGGATTTCACAACTTTGCGCGCTGGGCGCGATAAATTTGATTTTGTTCGACCAAAAGAAGGTGAACCGATTTCTAAAATAATTATCGAAAATGGCCCATGGAATCGAATTGAAATTGATTGTGAAACAAAAGATACTTGGCAATGCCAGAAAATAGAAATTGAACGTGATACACGAATCGCTTACAAGGAAGGCGAAATCGCAAAAGGTAGCAGTTTTTATTTGTCTGCGATGGATGCTGGTATTCCAGAGGGGATAATTTTAGATGTATATGATTTGTTGGCTTTTGAAATGGACTTTGAACGCGACATCAGGGCAGGTCAAAAGTTCCATGTTTTATACGAAGAAAATTATGCTTTTGATAAAAAAGTTGATAATGGTCATGTTTTGGCTGTTTCTTTTGATGCCTTGCGTGGAAATGTTCAAATGTATCGTTATGTCAAAGAAAATGGACATTCTGGATATTATGATGCGAACGGAAATGGCGCGATAAAATCTTTAAAGCGCACACCAATCAACAACGCAAAAATCACATCAAAGTTTTCTGGGCGCCGCAAACACCCTGTTCTTGGTTTTACACGTGCGCACAAAGGGGTTGATTTCCGTGCGCCGACAGGAACCCCAATTCCAGCTGCTGGTGCGGGACGCGTTATTGCGCGCAGTTTTAATCGCGGGCATGGTAATTTTGTAAAGATAAGACACAATGGCACATTTGAAACTTTGTACGCGCATATGTCTAAATTTGCCAAGGGGGTTAGTGTTGGAACCATGGTGCGTCAGGGGCAAATTATTGGTTATTCTGGTTCAACCGGTTTGTCTACTGGGCCGCATTTACATTATGAAATTATTAAAAACGGTGTTCATGTGAACCCAATGACTGTGAAATTGCCAGCCATAGATAATCTGGATGCAAAAGAAAAAACATTGTTTATGAGTCGCAAAAATATTTTAGAAGAAACAATATCCATATTAAAATCTAATCCAAATCAAATAATAAGGGTTAGCGATTTGATTGAACAACCAGAATTAAAATCGGAATCTCAAAAAGATAACAAAAAAGGTAAAAAATAAAAAATGCCAACCGGCATTTTTTATTTTTTCGTTGAAACAAAAAGCGCAAAAAGCCATCCAATAAAAGTCCAACCAAACATCCATGAACCAACGCGGACACGCATTCTGTTGTATTTAGAAGAATCATTAACAATCGCCAAATATGTGGGTGCCATTATCAAACATACAAAAATGAAAATGGCAACCGCATATTTCAAAATTAGCAAAATATTAATACCGTGCCACATTTTTAAATCCCATATTTAGCATTGCTTCCCAGTTCTTCTTCGATTCGAATTAATTGGTTATATTTTGCCATACGGTCTGTACGCGACATAGAACCTGTTTTTATTTGTCCCGCATTTGTTGCAACCGCCAAATCTGCAATAGTTGTATCTTCGGTTTCACCACTGCGATGGGAAACGATGACCCCATATTTTGCATCCTTAGCCATTTTGATTGCGCGCAAAGTTTCGGTTAATGAACCGATTTGATTAACCTTAATCAATATGGCATTTGCGGCACCGTTTTCGATTCCTTTTTTCAAACGAATCGGATTTGTAACAAATAAATCATCACCAACTAATTGACATTTGTCACCAATCGCAGTATTTAATTTTTTCCAATTATCCCAATCTTCTTCGTGCAGTGCATCTTCAATCGAAATTATTGGATATTTAGAAATTAAATCTTTATAAAATTCAATCATTTCATCGGCGGTTTTATCTTTACCTTCAAAATGATAAATACCGTCTTTATAAAATTCAGAAGAAGCGACATCAAGACCGATTGATACTTCGGCACCTGGTTTGTATCCTGCTTTTTTTATTGCTTCGACAATGGTGTCCAATGCTTCGGCACAGGTGTCAAAGTTAGGAGCAAATCCGCCTTCGTCACCGACATTAGTCGAATGATTCGAGTTTTTCAAAATGGATTTTAAATGATGGAATATCTCAGCCCCCATACGAATCGCCATTACTTCATTTTTCGCACCGTTTGGAATAATCATAAATTCTTGGGCATCCAGACCATTGTCAGCATGCGCACCACCATTTATAATATTCATCATTGGACGCGGTAAAACGCATGGGGTGGGATTACCAAAAATATTTGCGATATGTTTATAAAGCGGTATATGTTTTGCGTTTGCAACGGCATGCGCGACCGCCAGTGATACAGAAAGTATTGCGTTTGCGCCCAATTTATCTTTGTTTTGTGTGCCGTCCAGATTCAACATTTTTTCATCGATTTCTGTTTGGTTTTCGCCATTCATTCCAATCAATCCAGGTGCGATAATTTCATTAACATTTTGGACTGCCTTGGATACACCTTTGCCCATATATGAATTTCCACCGTCGCGTAATTCCAATGCTTCGAAAGAACCGGTTGAGGCGCCAGATGGAACAGAAGCACGACCAAAAGCGCCCCCAGATAAAGTTACATCACATTCGATTGTTGGGTTGCCACGCGAATCCATAATTTGACGCGCATGAATTTTTTTTATATTAAACATATTATAACCTTCCTTTTATTACTAATTGTTACTAAATCAAAATTTTACATTGTGAAATTTTCGCCCAGTTAAACTTTTTTTACCATTTTGTCTTGAACGATTTCTTTTGATGTTCCGTGCTTTAAAATTTGACCGTCATGCAAAACGTAACTGTGGTCTGTGATACCAAGTGTTTCACGAACATTATGGTCTGTGATAATTACCCCCAAACCGCGATTTTTTAACTGGGACACCATTTCACGAATTTCGTTAACCGCGATTGGGTCAATACCAGCAAAAGGTTCGTCCAGCAAAATAAATTTTGGGTCATTTGCCAAAGCACGGGCAATTTCAACGCGTCTGCGTTCCCCGCCAGATAACGAAGTTGCTGGATTCTTTCGTAAAAAAGTAATCGAAAATTCATCCAACAGCGCATCCAATTTTTCTTGTCTTTTTTTTCGATTCGGTTCAACTATTTCCAGAACAGCCATTATATTATCTTCGACAGAAAGACCGCGGAAAACACTGTTTTCTTGGGGCAGGTAACCAATATGCAACCGTGCGCGTTGGTAAAACGGCAAGTGTGTAATATCTTGGGAATTTAAAAATATTTGCCCACCCGTTGCTGCTAACTGTCCAGTAATACAATAAAATGCAGTTGTTTTTCCAGCGCCGTTTGGTCCAAGCAGCCCTACAGATTCGCCCTGGGATGCAAGCATAGAAATATCACGCAAAACGACACGGTTTCCGTAACTTTTGGATAAATGTTCAACACGCAATACAGATTTTTTTATCATAATCTTATCACCATTTTATCTGTTAATATTTTATCGCCATTACTTGAATTTATGCGAACATTACCGGTTAAAGTCAAGATATTTTCTTTGTGATTAAATTGACCAGATATGGCAGATACTTTGTCTGTCGTTTTCCCTTTGCTGGTTTTACGAGTGATTATGCCAGATGGTTTTTCCAAAAATACAATGTCTGGTTTGCCGTATTCTTGGTGACCCGATATCGCATTGATTTTAAAAGGATTGCCGTCTTTATCCGTCCCAGAAAAAGAAGCATTTGTCATTTTAAACTGATTAGTGATAACATCGCGCATATTTACAGCACGTATCGGTGTCCACAAAATTTGTTTGGTTAAAAATGGTGTGGCAACCAGTATCGCAACCATCACTAAACCCCAGCCAGTAAAGAAAAACTGCCACAATCGGGTAAGACGTTTGTGCTTAGAAATTATTATAAGATTACGATGATTCTGTTGCATAATACGCAGTGTAGCGGTTTATAAATAAAAATGCAATTTTTATATTTATATAATCTTTTTTTTGTGATATAATGTATGAAAAGAGAGAATGAAAAAATTGCTTTTCATCTTTGTTGCTGTCGTATGCGCGACTTCGTCGTGGGGGGCTGTTAATGTTAAAACCACTGGTGTGAAAAAGGCGGCACCTGTGGCGACTAAGCAGGTGGACAAGATGGAAACAGCAACCAGTTTATTACCCACAGTTGTTGGTTTGGTCGCTAATGTAAAGGCATTAAGTGTTCAACAACAACAGTTAACTGCTGATTGTGCGCCAACATCCAGTGAAATAGAAACAGTCAATAATTTGGTTAAAGAGTGGGCAAAGACAGGTGCTGTGACACACTCAGCCGCGGCAAGTGGGCTGGGCGATTTTTGTGGCGAGATGGAAAAAAAGAATAATTCTGGCTATTATGCTAGTTATATGGAATATGCTGATAAAAATGAATCGTGCTATGAAAATTTTTCTTCTGAAGAGGATAAAGACACAATTTGGTATCTTTTTCCAAAGGCCAGTAAAGCGGAAATATGCGATTCTGTAAGTAAAAAGAATTGTAAAAACATTTCTAATATTTACGATGTTTTTGCTAAAATACCTTTTACAGAAGAAGATTTTACAGAGGCGGAAGCAAAAAAAATTTCAAAGTTCATAGAGAAAATGAATAAATGTGCGCCGGGCAAGTTGAATGCTGCGCGCCGTGAATTGTACGGCAATTTCCTGACCCAGGCATTGGGCAGTGTTGGCCAATCTACGGGTGCGGCGGGAACTGCATCTGTGTTAGAGGCCGTGTCTGGTATGGGCGGTTCTGGGAATATACAATCTATGCTGCCGTCACTTGGGCAAATGGCTGGTCAGGTTTTAGATAAATAAATTTTATAAATTTAACTTTTTCTCTTTACTAGATTTGCGAAAATCTGTATAATAGTATAAGTATGTATGTTTTTAAGGAAAGGGATAAAACATGAAAAACATGGGCTGGATATGGTCTTCGTCGTTGTTAGTATGCTTTGTTTTGGTGGGGTGTGCCGGAACTGGTGGTGGTGATTATGCGTATGATACACCAACTGTTGATTATGTGGAACGGTTGAATGTTAATGATGCGCCACATCAAGAATCTTTCCTTAATCAGTTGGCGATGAATGATCGTTCTTATGCGCTGTATAATGGATATAATGCTTTGATGAGCGAACTGCGCAATGATGCTGTGGCGGCTCAGCCAAAATTGGCTGCGGAGGCCCAGGCGAAATTTGATTGTTGGATATCTGCTGCGGCTAGTGGTCAAGATGCAACCGCTCGTGAATGTCAAGATCGTTTTCAAACAACAATGGATGTTTTGGCAGATTGCGACCATACTGTGCCTGTGATGCCAGAATACCCGCAAGCCATGGGTGCGAATATGGCGACAACCCGTGTTGTCACAAATACTGTTAATGGAACCAAGGAAGAACGTTATTATCCAGAAACGCGTCGGTTAAGTGCGGTATCTGGTATGTCGCGTTCTCGTGACGGTGTAATGATTATTAATAACGTTAATGTTCCTGCATCGTCTAATTTGGTTCAGCCGATACCTGTTCCACAGGTCGCGCCTGTTCAACAGCAGGAACAACAGCCACCAATCGTGTTTAACCAAAATATTTACGGTGGCGAAGATAATGTCAATGGTGGGGCAGATACTTTTAATATTTCAGAAGATAATACAACCCCTAGTGAAAAATGTTTTTCTTCCCCAGTGGGGGCAGCAGAAACATCTTCGTGTAATCAGTGCCAGATGCAGGCGGTTGAATATCATGATGATGGATATGTAACCCGTGAAGAATTTATAAGTTTGATGTTGGCTTTGCGGTCTGAGCTGGCAGATATAAATGCGCGTTTGGACAATATGGACAGCAAACCTTCTTCGGCCCCGGTCAGTGTGCCTGTTTCTGTTCAGGTTTCAACCCCTGGGAATTCGACTGCACCGATTAATATAACTAATACATCTACATCAAAAACAGCACCGATTAAGATTGATGCAACATCTGCATCCGCATCAAAAACTGATCCTGTGGAAGGTTCGTCTGTTGCGGCACCGGCACCAATGGTTATGCCTGTGCAACAAAAACCAGAAAAAACAATCATCAAGGTTCAGCAAATCCCAGCGGAGCCAAGACAACGTATAATGGAAGAAATTTTCGAAATTAGATTCGATTTCGATAAGGCGGCGATAAAACCTGAATATGACAGTATTATAAGACAGTTGGCAGCCACTACCCAGGCGAATAAAAATGTTCGGGTTTCGGTGGTCGGTCATACAGATACAGCTGGGTCTAGTGCTTATAATTATGCTTTGGGTGGTCGTCGGGCAGAGGCGGTTCAAAAAATGTTAATAGAATATGGCATACCTGCATCACAGATTGTTGCGGTGTCTGCTGGGGAAGAAGATTTAAAGGTTCCAACCCCAAATAATACACCAAATGCAGCAAATCGTCGTGTTCGTGTTGTAAAGGAAACCCAATATACAGAGCAGCCAAAGCCGACCCCCATCACTGTAGAGGAATACACAGAGGCCGAAACTTGCGATGAATGCGAATAAGGGTGTAAAAAATATTGACAAAAAACACTTGACAAAAAAAATTCTTGATATATAATCTGCTTAGATTTCAAGAGAGATAAAGCATAAAAGGTAGTAATATGGATAACAAAGAATCTTTTGAAAATGCTATTATGAACACCAAGTTAAAAAATGCTGTGCAAAAGATGAAGGCAGTTAATTTTGCTGCGGAGTTTGCAAAGCGCGGTGTCAACATAGATTCTGGTTTTTCGGAAGAAAAATAAGAATTTTGTGGCCCGTTTGGGCCACTTTTTGCAAATGTCTTGACTTTTGGGCATTTTTTTACTATACTTACAACAGTTCAAAGCGGCGAAATTCTTCGTTCGCATTCCCACAAAAAAGGTATTTTTATGCATGTAAATGAATTAAAGACGAAGTCACCTCAACAGTTGTTGAAGATGGCAGAAGATATGGGGATTGAAAATCCTGCGCAGTTAAATGTTCAACAGTTGCGTTTCGCGGTTATGCGTGTTTATGCAGCAGACAAATCTATTACTTTGATTGGTGATGGGGTTTTGGAACGCATGTCTGATGGTTTTGGTTTTTTGCGTGCCCCAGAAAGCAATTATTTGGCTGGACCTGATGATTTGTATGTATCACCGAATTTGATTAAGAAATATGGATTAAAGACAGGCGATTATGTCGAAGGGCAGATTCAGGCACCACAAAATGAATCTGAACGTTATTTTGCCTTGGAAACGATAGAACGTGTTAATGGTGATAATCCAGAAAAATTGCGTCATCGTATTTCTTTTGATGATATGACACCTCTTTATCCGGATGAAAAATTAAAGATGGAGGTTGAAAACGATACAGACAAAGGGCGTAATTTATCGGCGCGTGTGATTGATTTGATTTCTCCAACTGGCAAAGGGCAACGTTCTTTAATCGTTGCGCCACCAAGGACTGGTAAGACAGTCATGTTGCAAAATATTGCTCATTCAATCGCAACCAATTATCCAGATGTTAAACTGATTGTTTTGTTGATAGATGAACGACCAGAGGAAGTGACTGATATGCAACGCAGTGTTCGTGGCGAAGTAATTTCATCTACGTTTGATGAACCTGCAACCCGTCATATTCAAGTTGCAGAAATGGTTATTGAAAAGGCAAAACGTCTTGTAGAATCGGGGCAAGATGTTGTGATTTTGTTGGATTCTATCACACGTTTGGGGCGCGCATATAATACTGTCGTTCCATCCAGTGGCAAGGTTTTGACTGGCGGTGTCGATGCGTATGCGTTGCAAAGACCAAAAAGATTTTTTGGTGCGGCGCG
>JAKSTD010000089.1 GCA_024402755.1 Alphaproteobacteria bacterium | reverse complement strand
AAATGCGGACGTTAGGACGAAGAACCGTCCAAGTTGCGCAAGCAACGAAGGTTCGACAATGAGTTGTTGTTTGCAAACAAAGTGTGGCGAACAACATACGAATGCCGCGCAGGCAAACATTTATGTTTGTACGAGCGAGTCCTATACGCTCCGCCATAAAATTCAAACACCCTGTCGGGTGTTTTAATTTTTATCATACCTGTTTTTCTTCTGGGGTGTGGTCTGGTTGAAAGATTTCCACATCGCGTGTCATTGCTAAAAACTTTTTAACACGATTTGGAACCAATTCTTCAACAGGCACTTCTTGCAATTCTTTAATCGCTTCTGCCACGGTTTTTCCAACCATTTCCATTGTGGTCTGCCAATCTTTGTGCGCCCCACCAGCAGGTTCGCTGATGATTTTATCAATAACATTTAAAGATTCCATATCTCGCGCAGTTAATTTAAGCGCGGTCGCTGCTTGGGCTTTGAATTTATTATCTTTCCATAAAATACTTGCGCAAGATTCAGGCGCGATTACAGAATAAATCGCATTTTCCAGCATAAAAACTCTATCGCCTGTACCGATTGCGATTGCACCACCAGACCCACCCTCGCCCACATTAACAGAAACATACGGGGTTTTTATACTTAAACCTGTTGCAATGGTTTCTGCAACTGCCTGAGATTGACCGCGTTCTTCCGCTGCGCCACCAGCAAACGCACCCGCGGTATCAAACAATGAAATCACAGGTAAATTAAATTTTTCTGCCAATTTCATCAATCTTTGCGCCTTTCTGTACCCTTCGGGATTCGGCATACCAAATCTGTGTTTTTGACGCGTTTCTATGGTACGGCCTTTTTCTTGCCCGATTATAACAGCAGGAATACCATACCAGCATCCAATACCGCCACACATCGCCGCATCTTCAGCAAAACATCTGTCACCCGCCAAATATGTCCATTTATCAACAATGCCGTTCACATAATCCAACAAATGCGGTCTGTTTTCATTTCGTGCCAGCAATACCCTGTCGTATTCTGGACTTTTACCCATGTCGCGCGATTTTTTTGGTGTGTCGAAACTTGGTGTTTTTATATCTATGACCTTGGTATCGCAAGGCTGTTTTGTAAGGACAGACAAAATTCTTTCAAGTTTATCTTTTAATGTGGAACGCTCTGCGACAACATCAACCATACCATGATCATACAAATAATCAGCTGTTTGGAAATTAGACGGTAATTTTTCATGTATATTTTGTTCAATTACACGACGACCAGCGAAACCAATTCGTGCCCCCTTTTCTGCAATATGAACATCGCCCAGCATCGCGAACGAAGCGGTCACTCCACCAAATGTTGGGTCTGTTAAAATCACAATATAAGGCAGTTTGTTTTCGTGTAATTTATTTACTGCTGCTGTTGTTCGTGCCATTTGCATCAATGATAAAATATTTTCTTGCATACGGGCACCTCCACTGCAAGTCACCATAACGAACGGATTTTTTAATTCGATCGCATGTTCAATACTTGCAATTATAGCATCCCCCGCTGCGCGTCCCATAGAGCCCATCATGAAATCACCGTTCATGACACAAATTGTTGTGTTTATTCCACCAACTTTTCCGTCAGCCGTTGAAATCGCATCTTTAGCTCCCGTGTCTTCACGAGCCTCCACCAGCCGCTCTTTATAAGGTATTCTATCAGTAAAATTAAGCGGGTCATCTGTTGGTGTAACAAAATCAAATTTTTGCCAATCAACATCGTCAAACAATAAATCAAATCTTTGTTTTGGGTTCATTATGAACGCACGATTGCATTTTGGACACACATAGTGATTATTTTTATAGTCCTTGTAAAACACCAAACGACCACAAGCTTCACATTTAATCCACATTAAACGGCGCACACGTTCATATCTGTCACGATTATGATTTTTTATTCCTGCAGACATTTTATTATCCATTCATTTTTTTGGTTAAATCACGACTTGGTTTAAACAACACTGTTTTTCCCGCAGGCACTATCATTGTTTCGCCAGTTGTGGGATTGTATCCGTTTTTTGTAGAATGTTTACGCATTTGAAACGAACCGAAACCACGAATTTCAATTCTGTCACCGCTAGCGATTGCAGCAATCATTTCATCCATAACAGTATCCAATACAGTCATCGCATCACTTGTGCGCATGTTTTTAAATTGCACTTGGATTGTTCTTATAATATCCGAACGTTTCATAATAAACACCTTTTGTTGTTTTAACAATATAATACCATATTTTACAAAAAATAAAGCATTTTATTATCTAAGAAAACTGTCTTATTCAAATCGGGCAGATTTGCTGGTATTTTAAACAATATCAACAAAGGATTTTTTATGTACGACACATCTTGTTCTTTGCCACTGATTGGTGATATTGCGCCAAAATTTGTTGCCCAAACGACAAATGGCGAAATACATTTTCCCCAAGATTATGTTGGTCGTTGGGTTGTATTGTTTTCTCATCCAATGGACTTTACACCAGTATGCACAACAGAATTTTTATCTTTTCAATCTTTGATACAAGAGTTTCAAAAAATAAACACCAGTTTAATAGGTCTTTCTGTCGGTGCCATATCGTCACATCTTGCGTGGTTTCGTTCGATATACAACGAAGTAAAATTCAAAGATTGGAAAAATGTTGAAATAACTTTTCCTGTGATTGCAGACATGGATTTAAAGATTTCAAAATTATACGGGATGATTCATCCCGAAACTTCTGAAACCAAGACCGTACGCGCAGTATTCATTATTGACCCGCATGGAATTATTAGAACAATTTTATATTATCCGCAAACAGTTGGCAGAAACATAAAAGAAATATTAAGACTATTAATCGCATCACAAACAAATGATATGTTTAATTTATCTGCACCCGCTGATTGGATGCCTGGTGACCCCGTAATTGAATCATCACCGC
>JAKSTD010000088.1 GCA_024402755.1 Alphaproteobacteria bacterium | reverse complement strand
TATAAAACCAGTGGCGGTCTTCATGGGGTTGGCAGTGCGGTTGTTAATGCGTTATCCAGTGAAATGGTTGTTACTGTTTCTCGTGATGGTTTTGAATGGACACAAACATTTTCACGCGGGAAAACATCAAGCCCAATTACCAAAGGTGCTGCAACCAAGGCGCATGGAACACGTGTTCGTTTTACTTTGGATGACAAGATTTTCGGCGAAAATGCAGTATTTAAACCTGTTAAAATTTATCGTATGGCGCGGGCTAAATCATTTTTGTCGCGTGGGGTAAAAATAGAATGGCACTGTAATCCGGCGCTGATTACCGAAGATATGAATATAGATACCGACAAGGTTTTTTATTATCCAAATGGCATTGCAGATTTTGTCGCAGAAAAAACAGATTCTAAACCGCGTATATTGCCAAAGATTTTCAGTGGGACCATTGATTTCCCAGATGATTCTGGTCGTGTTGAATGGGCATTGACTGTTTTGACGGATGAAAATGGGGCTGCTTCGGATGATGGATTTTTCGCATCATATTGCAATACGATTGCAACAATAGATGGCGGAACGCATGAAACCGGATTTAAATCTGCGATAACCAAGGGATTAAAGGCATACGGTGAAAAGATAAATAACAAAGCCGCCGCATCCATAATCAGTGAAGATGTTTTCGATTCGGTCGCTGCGATTGTTTCTGTTTTTTACAAGACACCACAATTTTTGGGTCAAACCAAAGAAAAATTATCTAATCCAGAAATTGCCCGATATACAGAAAATGCGTTGCGCGACCCGTGGGAAATGTTTTTAGCATCTGACCCAAAGACCGCTAATGCGTTGTTGGAATTTGTTGTAAATCTGGCTAATGCGCGTATTAAAACTAAACAGGTCAAAGATGTTGCACGTAAAACCCCAACCAAACGAATTCGTATGCCGTCAAAGTTGGCTGATTGTTCAAAGCATGGTGTGGATGGGACGGAATTGTTTAGTGTAGAAGGGGAAGCTGCAGGAGGAACCGCGAAACAGGCGCGCGATCGCGCGACTCAAGCGATTATGCCATTGCGTGGTAAGGTGTTAAATGTTTTGTCTAATTCTGATGAAAGATTCAGCGCAAACAAAGAATTAAATGATTTGATAGATATTATAGGCGCAGGCACTGCAAAAGATTGGGATGACAGTAAACTTCGGTATGAAAAAATTATCGTTATGACTGATGCCGATGTGGACGGCAGTCATATCGCATCGTTGCTGATGGCATTTTTCTATCAATATATGCCACAACTGATTTATGGTGGGCATTTGTATTTATCTTGTCCGCCGTTGTATAAATTGACTTGTGGAACAGAATCGATTTATGTTGATACTGATGAAGAATTAGAAAATTTGAAATCAGGAAAATATAAAAATAAAAAAGTTGAAATATCCCGATTCAAAGGGCTCGGTGAAATGATGCCAAATCAATTAAAAGAAACAACCATGTCGCCAAAGACAAGACGGCTGATTCGTGTTGATTTGCCACCCAAGACCGAAGAAGGTTTGGAAGATACTGAAAAAACAAAAACACTTGTTTATGATTTGATGGGCAAAAAACCAGAATTCAGATTTAAATTTATCACAGAACATGCGCAATTTGTCAAAGATTTGTTTGTGTAATAAAAATCATTAACATCAAAAAAACCGCCGTATAGCGGTTTTTTGATTTTGATAAATTTATCATTTTATTTTCTTTAATTTTTGTGCAAATGTAAATGTGTATTGAATCGCACTCCAAATTGATGCAACCAATGCCATCCACAAACTAAATATGCCGATTTTTGGTAAAATGTAAATTAAGTAAAATATAATTCTGTTAGTCGTTTCCGGGGTAACAGATGCAAATATCGCAAACCATAACAAAAATGCTGTGATAGCAATCATTTGAATTGTTGTTTTTATTTTACCCATGGAAAAGCGTGCTTTTGGAACAGGCATTTCAATTTTTTGTGTTCCCAAAAATTCGCGTAAACCGCTGATGTATAATTCGCGTGCAATCATAAATATTACAGGAATTACGATGTACCATACGGGGCCCATCAAGGTCAACATGATTAATGTATTGCATACTAATAATTTATCTCCAATGTGGTCCAATACCCCACCCAGTTTTGAGCAACAATTATATTTGCGTGCCAAAAAACCATCAAACCAATCAGAGATTGCACCAAGGGTAAATAGTAAAAAAGTTATCCATGGTAAATTAAACATAATTGTAAATATGATGGCGAATGCAACCAATATACGAAAGATTGATAATAAATTAACCAGTATTTTCATTTTTTTTCTCCTTTTTTATTTGTTAATTATAACATGTATTAATGAAAATGGGCATATATTTTTTTTGCTGCGGATTTACCAAGTCCAGGGACCAACATCAAAGATTTCAAATCTGCATCCATTATGGAACGAACAGAACCATAATGTTGTAATAATTGCTTTTTTCTTTTGGGACCAATACCTTCTATTTCATTCAATACAGATGCAGTTAATTGTTTGGCACGTACCGTGCGATGGTATGTGATAACGAATCGGTGTGCTTCATCACGGACATTTCGTAAAAGAAGAAATAATGAAGAATCTTTTGGTAAATCATAATTTTCAGAACCGTCTGGCATAATAAAATGTTCGTCACCGTTTCTAACCACACCTTTTGTCACACCAAGAACAGGGATGCGATTGTTTGATACTTTGGTTGCAATATTCCATTGTGCTTTCCCACCATCAACAATAATCAAATCAAGTTCAGGTATATCGTTAATTGCCCGTGTGACAAATTCTTCCATCATTGCTAAGCCTTCAGGAATATGATTATCTAATCCATATTTAATTAATAGATCTTCACATACTTCATCTAACCCGTTATCAGTGCTAAAAAAATTTATAAGTTCATCTGCATCTATTAAGTTCATTTATAGCC
>JAKSTD010000087.1 GCA_024402755.1 Alphaproteobacteria bacterium | reverse complement strand
TTCGTTTTGAATTGAACGACCACTTGGGGTATAATAGCGCGCAATAGTTATATGAATCGCAGAACCATCGCCCAAAGGTTTCTGTTGTTGCACAGAACCTTTGCCAAAACTTTGTGATCCCATAACAATGGCGCGACCATTATCTTGCAATGCCCCCGCCACAATTTCCGAAGCCGAAGCCGACCCGTGATTTATCAATACGACCACCGGTTTACCGTTTACCATATCACCGGGCTTTGCGAACATACGTTCGATATCTGCCTTTTCTTTACCACGCGTAGAAACAATTTCGCCACCATCCATAAACGCATCCGCCATATCTACAGCAGCAACCAAATACCCCCCTGGATTATTGCGCAAATCGAGAACATACCCAGCAACATTTTTCTTTTCCAAATCTTTGATTGCGTCTTTTAATTCTTTGGTTGTTGTGGCACCAAAATCAGAAACACGCAAATATCCAATCTTTGGCAATTTATCATCATCCATCGCCGCGCCGTCAGATTTTTCACTAAACTTTACAGACTTCACTTTTATAATGGCGCGTTTTAATGTAATTTCTTTTGGTTCGCCCCTGTCATGAACGATAGTCAATTTAACCTTGGTCCCAGGTTTACCCTTCATTTTTTTAACCGCCTGATTAAGGTTCATATCAAACACTTGTTCACCATCAATGTGTGTGATGTAATCGCCTGCCTGAATTCCCGCCTTGGCAGCAGGTGTATCATCAATCGGAGAAATAACACGAATCGCACCCTTGTCACTGGTAATTTGAATCCCCAGACCACCAAATTCACCAGACGATTTATCATTAAATTCTTTAAAATCATCCGCCGACAAATATGACGAGTGCGGATCCAGCGCAGCCAACATGCCGTTCATCGCACCTTCTAGCATTTTGCGTTCATCAGCTTCTTCGACAAATTTATCACGTGCGGTTTCGAAAACCAAAGCCAATTTTTTTAATTCTTCATAAATCTGTTCATCAGTCAAATGAACAACTGGTTCCTCTTTTTTTGTTTTCTGTGCAGCATCTGCAACCATTGGGAACAATAAAACGAGAATAAAAAATAACTTTTTAAACATTGTGAAACCCTTTTCCTTTTGTACTAAAACCTAGCATAATAAAAAAAGGAAACTTCTGCAACACGATTTTTTGAAAAATTCATTTATTCCACAACCGCTCCTGCGGTAAACGAACCTGTTCCCACATTGGTAAAGAAAGTTTTTGAAACGGTATCGTACATACCAACAACATTAGAACTATTTTTAGCAGGTATAAAATCTTTTACCAAAACATTATCAACAAAAATTTGGACAGAATATATCGTACCTCGAAACCTGCTGGTTTCACCTTGACATCCGAAAAGCCATAAATTATTTGTAGTGTTTGTCGTACTTCTACTGCCAATTGAAACACCGGCTATTTTTAAATATTCTTTTCCACCAGTCCACGTAATTTCAATATTGCTTGTTTTATTTGTCGCCAGAACTGTTGAAACCCCACCTGTTCCAATAGTCCATTTTTGAGAATTCAACCCAAACCATTGACCTGTCAAACCTCCAAAACCCAATGCAACATGATTACTTGTAGTTGAATAATCAGATTTTGCTGTTAAAATCAAAACTATTGGTTTTGATGAATTGTATTGAACCCCAGTATTAATATACTGGGTTCCGGATGATTGAATATACTCCAATCGTGTATATCCATCTGGCAATCCACGAACCGTCCACCCCTTAAATGTATATCCTGTCTTGGTTGGTATTGTTGCTGGCGGGGTTAATGTCCCATCATACGTGCAACCTTGTGATGCACTTGCCACTTCCATTTCTATTGTTGCGTCACTGTCTGCATACCAATGTAAATCTATTTCATTCGCATCCCAGTTTGCCTGAAGGTTCGATGTCCCGGTATATGTATTTAATGTTGCGTTATCTCAATCCGCCGTTGATGCGGTGGATGAAACGCCGGTTGCAAATAATGGGGATATAAATGCGAAAATTGCAAAACAAATCGTCCCGATTTGTTTTGGGCTTAGCAATCGATTACATGTGTGTGTGTGTGTGTGTGTGTGTGTGTGTGTGTGTGTAGAGTTCTGCGGGTTTCAGCCGATTCGAAGTCTTTTGTGGTTATTTTTGTCATCTTTTTTTCCTTTTCTTGATAGTGAAATTGTATCATATTTTGTATGTGAATAAAAGTTATTTTTTACAAAAACAAAAACCGCCCATTTGGGCGGTTTTAATTTTATCCAACCAATTTTTTCCACAAAGATTTTTTCTTTTGTTGCTTTTTCACTGGTTTTCGATGACGCGGCGCGGTTGTTGTAACACGTTTTGCTTCTACATGTTGTGCGTTTTTGTTTTTTGCTTCTGTGTGTGGCTCATGTGTCTTTAATACATCATCCGTTTTTACCGTTTCCGGGGTAACACGTTGTATTGAATATTGGTCAATATTCATCAAACTGTCATCACCAATAATCACAATTTCCGTATTAAATTCTTTTTCCATTGCTGCCAATTCAGCACGTTTTTGATTCAAAAGATAAACAGCAACATCACTTGGGACTGTCATAATTATCTTTTGTGCCGCCTTGGCCAACAATTTTTCTTGCAAATGACGAAACAATATTATCGAAGCCGTTTGAATAGATGGGACAACACCAGCCCCCATACAATGTGGACACACAACGTATGAAGATTCGATAAAAGTACTGCGTAATCTTTGGCGCGACAACATTAAAACACCAAATGCGTTGATTTTTGCAACCTGGGTTCTGGCGCGGTCGTGTTTCATGACTTCGCGCATTTTTTGTTCCAATTTGCGATTGTTCTTTTCTTCTTCCATATCGATAAAGTCAATCGCGACAATACCAGCCAAATCACGTAAACGCAACTGAAGAGCAATTTCTTCGGCTGCTTCTAGATTAGTATTAAGCGCGGTTTGTTCGATATCTTTTTCCTTAATCGCGCGGGAAGAGTTAACATCGATTGTTACCATCGCTTCGGTTTGGTTGATAACAATAGAGCCACCCGATGGCAAAGTAACATACGGACCATGCAAACCTTCTAATTGTTTTTCAACACCCGCCTTGGTCATCAATGGAACAGCCGCATCTTTGT
>JAKSTD010000086.1 GCA_024402755.1 Alphaproteobacteria bacterium | reverse complement strand
CAGGTTCTGGCAACATATCTTCAACCACATCGCCAACGACTGGATTTTGTGAATATTTTTTTGCCTGTTGCACGGTCAACATTTTGTTTGCATCATATTCTTCGCCAACAGATTCAGGCGATTCAATAACATCAAACAATCTTTTTACATGAATTGCGCCATTTTTACGGTCTATTTCCGCAACGATATTAAATTCTTCGCCATATTTGTGTTTTGCGATTTTGGCGATGGCTGATTCTAATGATTCAATCACAGTTTCACGGTCTATCATTTTTTCTTGGGCCAAAGAATCAATGGCCAATAACAAATCCTGACGCGGCATAGATTCAAAAGACATTTGCTTTCTCCTTAATTGTTTTTTATTGCCTTTTATCGAAAGAACGGGGTTTTTCGCTCACTTTGTTCGCGGAACCTTCGGTTTCAACCCCGGACTTTCTTATTGAAAGAGCGGGGTTTTTCAACCCCGCTCTTAAAACTTTTTTAAGAACATGTCTTTATTATGAACCCCGAATCGCTAAAATGCAAGGGAAAAATTGAGATATTGGTATTGTTGCTTGACGGGTGTTGTTTTGGGCTTTATACTTTGTCTTATGAAGATTATTAACAGATATTTTGGGAATCAATTACTTGGTATATTTGTCATGCTGTTGCTTATCCTGGTTGGGGTTGCATGGATGATGCAAATTATGACTATGATGAAGTTTTTGCTGACTTATGGTGTTGATTTTTCCAGTTTTGTATATCTAACCTCTTTGATGATTCCGTTTATAATTTCCATCATCATGCCGTTCGTTACATTTATAACCATAATATTTATTTACAACAAAATGATTTCTGAAAATGAAATTACGGTTATGGCGGCTTCTGGTTTATCACCGTGGCAGATTGCAAAGCCAGCGATAAAATTCGCAGCCATTTTAACCATATTGCATTTGATTTTAAATATCTGGATTGTTCCATCCAGCCAGGCATTATTTTACAGCACCCAATGGAATTTACGCTATGGTCTGGCACATTTGAAATTACAAGAGGGCGCTTTTACAAAACTGGCGAACGGGTTGGTCGTTTATGTGGACAATGTTTCTGGGAACGATTTGAATCAATTAATGATATCTGACACGCGCAAAGAAAACAATCAAATTATGGTATTTGCAGAACGTGGAAAATTAGTATCCACGATTCACGGTTTGTCCATTGTGACAAATAATGGCTCATTACAAATGTCTGGAAAAAAAGGGTTCACAACGGGAACTTTTGACAGTTTAGATATGGATTTAAATTTGGTCGAAAATGATGCAGATATGTCTTTTCGTGTGCGCAGAATACCCAGCGGTGAATTATTAAAATCTGTGTCTTCACAAGACAATACCAGACAACACAAACTAACTTTGGTTGAAATATGCACACGTTTAATCAATCCGTTTATGAATTTAATTTTGGCGATTGTTTGCACTTTGATTTTATTAAAAACTTCGCTTTTGCGCAGACGCGCCAGTTTTGCCCCCGCATTGGCGGTATTGGCAATGGCACTGATTATGTCTTCTTATATGTCTGTATCCAATATGGTGGACAGTTTAACTGATGTGGGTCTGGTCGCGATTGGGGTTTTAATTGTATTATTTGGTTTAATTGGTCTGTTATTAAAAAAATGAGATATTTTATATCATTTTTATCAATCTGTGTTTTACCAACCTTTGCGATGGCATTGGGCGTTAATATGAACGAAGCAAAAACCATAAAATCTGACTCCATTGAATATAATGTCAAAACAGAAGAAATGAAGGCATCTGGTAACACAGAAATAACAAACGCATCTGGACAACGTATAAAATCAAACAGTTTAACTATATCCAAAGATAAAAATTCTGTTTCTTCGAACGATATAGAATTATGGTTGGGCAAACATGTCTATATTCGCGCCAAAGAAATAACACGAGATGGTGTTGAAACAGTCGCAAAAAATGCAGAATTTACCGCATGTGACGAATGTGACGATTATGGTAACGCGTGGGAAATATTCAGCAAGAAAGTAATTCATGATTCAAATGAAAAAATGCTATATTTTCACAATGCATCATTTTGGGTATATGATAATACTTTCCCCATATTATGGTTGCCATACTACGAAATGCCAGATCCATCTGTCAAATATAAAACTGGATTTTTGAACCTCAGTTTTAATTCTACAAACGATATGGGGTTGCAAATAAATATACCTTTTTATGTAAACTTTTCAAACACGCACGATTTAACCACTACATTTTCGTATTTAACCAAGGAAAATCCGTTGTTCCAGGCGGAACACAGATTAAATCTGCGCCACAGCGAATTTATAACCAAGGGTTCGTTCACCCATAACAAAGAAGGCGAAAATCGTTGGCACATTTATAATAACGACAAAATAGAATTGGGCGAAAATGCACGCGCGTATGTTTATATCGCACGAACATCTGATAAAACATATTTGCAGAAATATGATTTTTATGATTATCAACCTTACCTTGATTCTGGGGCAAAATTGGAATTATTTGGTCAAACAAGTTATGTTGTTGCAGACACTCATATTTTCCAAGAATTGCGTCAAGCACGTGGAAATCAACATTCTATTTCTGGTAATATATTACCCAATATCCGCGGGACATATCAAACAGACCCATTTTTCAAAGAAACATATCTTAATCTTTCCAGTGATATTTTAGGTGTTTCTGGGGACGATTCGAACAGTCAACGTCTTATTGGTGAAGCACGCATAATTTCCCCATGGACACTTTGGTTTGGGAATCGTGTAACCGCTAGTGTGGCTGCGCGTTATGATATTTATAATTTTGATAAAACACCTATATACGAAAACGGGCAACAGCAAGATTCTTTTTCCGGTGTTAAATCAAGGTTTTTACCCAGTGGTTATGTGGAATGGGGTTTGCCGCTTTACAGTGTTAAAAATACATGGACTTATATTATTGAGCCACGTGCGCGTTTAACAATTATGCAACATACAAACGAAGATTCTGTATTTGCGGTCAACAATGATTCTGCGGGACGATTTTTATCAGATACGACATTATTTTCAAACAACAGATTTGCAGGATTAGATGTTTGGGAAAACGGTAATTTTATTGATTATGGTGCAAGATGGGCGGCATTTAATGATAATC
>JAKSTD010000085.1 GCA_024402755.1 Alphaproteobacteria bacterium | reverse complement strand
CCCTATTTTTATTACATTGGCAATTTTACCGCGTCCTTCATAAATACAACAAATTCGGCCAAAGATTTTACTTCCTGACCTTCTTTGCCAAGATAACGCAATGTCACCGATTCGTTTTCTTGTTCTTTTTCACCAACCACTGCAATTATCGGTGTTTTGGATAAAGACAATTCACGAACCTTGTAATTTACTTTTTCATCACGCAAATCGGCGCATGCATAAACACCGTTTTCACGCAACTCAGCAACAACTTTTTCTGCGTAATCTTTATATTTTTCAGATACAGGCGCAACAACAACTGGCTCTGGCGATAGCCACAAAGGCAAATTACCACCAGTTGATTCCAACAATATCCCCATAAATCTTTCAATAGACCCCAACAATGCACGATGCAACATAATTGGACGATGTTTTTCACCATCTTCGCCAACATAAGACAAATCAAATCTTTCTGGCAAATTCATATCCAATTGCACGGTGCCACATTGCCAAATACGACCCATAGAATCTTTTAAATAAATATCGATTTTTGGTCCATAAAACGCAGCATCATTTTCTGCAATTTCATATTCTATACTGTTTACATCCAACGCATGTTGTAATGCACCTTCGGCTTTGTCCCAAATTTCATCAGTTCCAATACGAAATTCAGATAATGGACGTGTTGCCAATTTCATTTTGATTTTTTCAAAACCAAATTTGCCATAAATGTCTTTGATAAAACGTAAAACTTTGACAACCTCGCCTTCTAATTGGTCTTCTGTACAGAAAATATGTGCATCGTCTTGAGTAAATTCACGAACACGCATTAATCCCGCCAAAGCACCGGCGGCTTCGTAACGATTTACCTTGCCAAATTCAGCCAAATATAACGGCAAATCTTTGTAAGATTTTATACCCTGACCGAATACCAACATTCCGCCCGGACAAGACATCGGTTTTACACAAAAAACCTTGCCGTCTTGGGTTGTTCCAGAATAATTGTGTGCCCCATATTTTGCCCAGTGACCTGATTTTTCCCACAAACATCTGTCCATCACAGAAGGCGTTGAAATTTCTTGATAGCCAGCTTTTTCTTGACGGGCGCGGATATATTCAATCAATCTACGATAAATCTTATATCCTTTGTCATGCCAAAATACAGCACCCGGTGCATATTCTGGTTCAAAATGGAACAAATCCATATCTTTCCCCAGTTTTCTGTTATCACGTGCCGCGGCTTCTTCTTGCATTTTCAAAAATTCTGCCAATTTTTCACCATTTTCAAACGCATCGACATAAATTCTTTGCAACATTTTATTTTTTGAATCGCCCTTCCAATAAGCACCTGCCACAGTTCTTATTTTGAAACCGTCCCTTGGTAAATCTTTACTTGATTCAACATGCGGTCCACGGCACAAATCAACAAAGTCACGGAAAGTATAAATTGATAATGCTTCACCCCTTGCATCATATTCATTCAACCATTCCATTTTATATGGTTGATTGCGGAAAATTTCTTTGGCTTCGTCCAGTGTGATTTCGCGTCTTTCGAATCGACCATCAGATTTAATCAAAGATTTCATTTCTTTTTCAATTTGTTCAAAGTCCGATTCGCTGAATCTGTATTCAGTATCGAAATCATAATAAAACCCATTTTCAATCGCAGGACCACCAGCAAATTTAACATCTGGATGTAATTTTTTAACAGCTGCCGCCATCACATGAGCCAGTGAATGACGAATCGTTTCTATTGGATAAGACATAATTTACCTTCTTTTTTATATATTATTTTATTAAATTGCTTGCTTATTATAATACGCGCGAATTTTTTGCGCAAATGAAAATCTAGACCCCCAAAGGGGTTGTAGTTGTGGCGGCAAAGATAAATAATTTATAAACCATATTTACATATTATTACTATTTGAAATAAAAGTCAAAAAAAATCCGCCAAACGGCGGATTTTTTTTAGTTGTTCAACCCATTTATTAAATTTTGGATTCTGTTGATACTTTCTGTATCGTTCAACGCAACAGCAATCGCATACGCAGATTCTAAATCATTTCTTGCCAAATTATTATGCCCCATTTGTAAATTCAGCGCGGCAGATTTTTCGAAATAAGACATCGCATTACTTGATTGCGATTCGCGTCCTTCTTGTGTTGGTTCTGCTTGAATCTGTTCAGAAATCACGCGAACCGCCGAAGTATAATCATTAATCGCTTTTTCATATTCGCCCATGGCTGTGTATGCCTCAGCCCTTTCTGCATAAACATCCGCAGACACACTGCCTTCGGCGCGCGCCAATGAATTGGTATAGTCAGCAATCGCACCCTCCCAATTTTTCATCCACAAATTTAATTGACCGCGTTTTGCATACAAATCACGCATTGATAACACATCCATCGGTTTCATAGATTGTGCCGCCAAAGCATTGTTTACATCGGTTAATGCGGCATCGTAATTTTCAAGACGCATATTCAACAAAGCCCGGTCATAAAAAGCAACCGCATTCATACCGTCGACATCTAATGCCGCATTAAAATCATTTAATGCTTTTTGATAATCACCCATTTGCATGTATGCTTCACCGCGCAAAACATAAACATTTGAATTTGAATTGGCATCAATCGCCGCATCTAAATCAACAATCGCCGCTTCAATATCGCCTGCGATTATTTTTTCTTTGGCAGCATCAACATAATCTTGTGATTTTTGTAAAACTTCCTCTGAGATAACAACAGTTCTGTTTGTTGGATTCAAGAATTCGTGTCCACGACCAATAATATAAAAAGTGGCCGCAATAAAGAATAAAATTATAAACCAATAAACATATATGGCCCAAGACCACATAACATTTTGACAAGTTGTCCCCTTGGTTACAACCTTCTTTACCTTGACATTTCTAGTAGTTTTTATTTTTTTCATGTAAAACTCCCTCTTCCCTTTTTCTTGATTCTAGAAATTTTTGGAAATCAGGTCAACAGTTTTCTTATCCACCTCTAAAATTTTTCCAGCCCCCAAATTTCCCAACTTTATCGGGCCATATGTCACACGATGTAATTTAATCACAGGCGAACCAATATGTTTCAAAACGATTCGTATTTCGTTTTTTTTACCTTCAATTACCGTTATTTTTAAATCATGTTGACTTATTACTTCTATTTTCATTGGGCGATATTTT
The DNA here is from genome assembly GCA_024402755.1 of Alphaproteobacteria bacterium. Taxonomy (GTDB): domain Bacteria; phylum Pseudomonadota; class Alphaproteobacteria; order Rs-D84; family Rs-D84; genus Enterousia. The sequence continues at coordinate 52 of JAKSTD010000085.1, read as the reverse complement.
ATCCCGTCAACCACAACACCGCTACGCGCAGCATCTAAACCATTTTTGGTAA
>JAKSTD010000084.1 GCA_024402755.1 Alphaproteobacteria bacterium | reverse complement strand
TAAGTAGAAAAAAATGTTTAAAAAAATTGGGGGAATAAAATCATGGTAAAATATATTGATAATAATTCTGGGTTTAATCAATGGGCATCAATGCAACAACAAAAAAAGTCATCACGATTTTCTGGTTTTTTTTGGTGGTTGATTTTGTTTTTGTTTGCTTGGTGGATAATGGGTGTCTGGTTTAAACCACAAAATGCAGAAATTGCTGCACCTCAACCAATCGCTGTTGAACAGTCAAATGCTACAAAACAAAATATTAATGCAGATGAAATATCAATAGATGTCCAGGGGCTGCGTATATCAAACATCACATTGAACAAACATAAAAAAGATTCTGGAAGTGATGAAAAAATTTCTTTGCTAAGCGCGGAAAATAATTTCATTGAAATTGGTTATGTATCAACTGATATAAAAGCGCCAAACATAAATACAAATTGGGAAATGAAAACCGATAAAATGCATTGGAATAATGGCATGGGTGTTCACTTTACGCGTCAAATATATGTGGATGGTTATGTTATAAGAATTTCTGATTTAATTAAAAATAATTTGGCGCGTGAAATATCTGTTGCACCGTATGCAAACATCGTTCGTGATGGTGGCGATAGTATGTCTTCTGTGGTTGATACTGGCGGTGTGGTTTATGCGAATTCAAAATTAGATTATACAAATTGGAATAAATTGAATAAAAAATCTGTTGCGTATTCAACTGTTCGTGGTTCGTTTGGTTTCGCAGACCAATATTGGGAAACCATCGCATCAATAGATACAAATGACCAAACAATCAGTTTGAAAAAATCTGGCGATTTATATTTTTCACAAACAAGTGCCGCACCAATAAAAATCGCAGCAAAGTCAGAACAAGCGGTCAACACTTATATCTTCGCAGGTCCGCGTATGTCAAATCTTTTAAATGATGCGGCAGATAAAATCCCGGGGATAAACAAAACGATGGATTATGGTTGGTTTTGGTTCTTTGCCCAGCCGATGTTATGGTTGATAAATTGGTTAAATACATTGGTCGGTAATTATGGTGTTGCGATTATTTTGATGACTTTGATTTTGCGCGTATTGATATGGCCACTAACGCGTAAATCGTTTGTTTCAACAATGAAAATGCAAAAGATGCAACCAGAATTACAGCGCGTGCAAAAACTGTATGCGAATGACAAGGCACGCCTGCAAATTGAAATGATGAAGGTGTATCAAGAACACAGAACATCGCCTATGTCTGGGTGTTTGCCGATGTTGATTCAGATACCAATCTTTTTTGCGCTCTACAAGGCATTATTAATATCTGTTCCTATGCGCTCGGCACATTTTTTGTGGATATCAGATTTGGCAGCAATGGACCCATACTTTATATTGCCGATTTTGATGGGCGCGACAATGTGGTTACAACAATATTTACAGACATCACAAACATCAAACAATCCTAATGATATGATGGCTTCGACTCAGCGCATTATGAAATGGATGCCTGTGTTGTTTACGATAATGTTTGCATGGATGCCGGCTGGATTGGTGTTGTATTGGACAGTATCTAATTTATTCGGGATATTACAAATGTATATTATCAAGAAAACAATGAAATAAAAATTGCCCTTGTGGGCATTTTTATTTTGTTATTAAATGTTTCAAAAGTGCATCCGGGGTTTGTATGGTAATTTTTTCGATTTCACAAAATTTTTTTGTAAATTGAACACATGTAAGTGCGCGAATATTTAATGCGTTTTGTGGAAGGAATTTTGCATTGTATTTAACAAATTTCCACCCATATTGTTCAAGAATTTTTATATCGCGTTTTTTTACATTGATAATAGTTATTTTATTGGTTTTTGTAAATTGATATATTTTACATTTGTTTTTTGTAAGAACAACTGGCGCACAATGTTTAAATTTTCTACAAACAATGTGCGCTAATATTTTATAAGTTTTTGTTGAAAAGCCAATATATATAATCATTATGAACCTTTTGTATATAACATATCCTGATTTACCTCCCACACCCATAAATCAGAAAAATTATTAATCAACCAACCAATCTTTTTTTTTGTGCGTATTCTGTTAATGTTTCCATTGCAGATTTCCAAAGTGCAGCTGCGCGATTTTCAGAATAAATATATTGGTGTGGTGCGCGTCTTTTGTCACCGAATTTTTTCATGACATCTAATTGTTCATTTGATAATTTTCCACAGAGATAAAGTTTCGTTATCAATGTTTCTACATCCAGTAATTCACAGGGTCTGCGAACAGAAGAACAATTACGATTAAATCCATTTTGAATAGATTTAGAATACAAAAACCAAAACCAAAGTTGTTCTGCATTTTGAAATTTTTCTGATAGAGATATGTTCATGTTTTGTAAAGTAGTATTCATATTTTTCTCCTTTTGTTTTTTATTGATTAATTTGTATCGATTTAAAGATACAATGAAAATTAAAATAAAAATTGAATTGTGTAAAATAATACAACCACAAATAGAAAGCCGAATCGAAAAACCGATTCGCATGTTGTTTTTATAAAAAACTAATCGAATCGGCTTTTATATGTTTTTGTTAAAAAATCCGCCGCGGCGGATTTTTTGTTTTATTCAACTGTAATAGGCGGGAAACAATCGCCACCAGAATCTGGGCAACAATTCCATCCGTCTTCACCCATATCTGTAAATGTTTCGCCTGGACAACAACCATTTGCATCAGGTGCCAACCCATCATCACAAGTCAAAATGTCTTGTTCAACTGTGCTTGCAGAGTTTTCAAACGGATTTGTTATATACCCTTCGTCATCATATTGCAAACCAAGCACTTCTGTATTGTATGCTTTCTGTTGTTCCAAAGTTCCAGATTGGTTCAACGTCCCTGTTGTTTGATTAAATTGTGAATTACCATATTTATCAGATGCCTTTTGCGCGGTGCTTTCGTTATAGACCGCTTGTTTAGCATTGTTTTTCGCCTGGTAATTTAAAGATTCACAATACAGTAAAACTGTTCTATATTCATAACCAGATTCAGCCCAAGAACCATCATTCTTGATTGTCCACTTGTCTTTGCTGTCTTGGTCGCAATATTGCAGTAAATCAAACGAACGAACCTGACCAACCCAAGAACCATCATCTGGGTCAAAACCGGCCTTGCTCTTCAAAGTTGACCACTTGCGTCGTTCATCAGACCCCGGGGTAATTACGGAACATTTTCCGTTTATTCCTTTGTCTTGACATGAAACAATTAAATCAACTGGGGAAAACACATTTATACGT
>JAKSTD010000083.1 GCA_024402755.1 Alphaproteobacteria bacterium | reverse complement strand
AAAAAAGCCAAACCTTTTAAAAGCATGGTTATCCAAGATAGATAAGATAGCGGGATAGGGGGAAAATATGTATAAAATATCTTACACCGGTGATGGAACAAGTGTGGAATATGCTTTTTCTTTTCCTTTTTTTCAAAATGCAGATGTTAAAGTTTGTATAAATAATGAATTGTTGGATGTTGCACAATACGATGTAAACCCAAACAGTGATTTTACTGGCGGAACAATACAATTTGGTGATGCGCCGCAATCTGGTGCAAGCATTGATATATTTAGACGCGTTTCTTTGGATAGAGTTATTGATTATCAGCCAACTTTAAAAATTGATCCCGAAGATTTAAATGCTGATTTTAATTTTTTGTTGGCAGCGATAAAAGATTTGAATTCAACAGATGTCGATTTATCGCAATGGGCGAATATTCATGAAACCGTATTGAACCAAATTAATTATGTATTGGAAACCATAGAAGATAAACTTTCTGGTGGTGCAGTATTAGGTCTTTATAATAATTTGTTGTCGGTTTTAAATGGTGCATTGCCACAGTTGATAAACGATTACGGCTTTGTTACAGAAGAAGCGCCAAATGAAAACAATGACGATTACGGAAGCATATAGTTTTTTAGAAGAATGGAACAAAATATTGGGTTTTTCAACACCAATGCATCATTATAAAATAATGCATTTTTTGGTAGAGGTGTTAATCGAAAATCCAAGACGTGGTTTATTAAATGCCTTCAGACATTCTGGAAAATCTACGGTTGTCGGTGTTTTCGCAGCATGTGTTTTGTATCATAACCCTAATACCAGAATATTGATATTATCCGCAGAATCTGGTTTAGCATCACGGATGGTATCTCATATAAAAAATATTCTGGAAAATCATCCTTGGTGTGCTGATATATTGCCAGATGTAAAAAAAGAGTGGGGCAGTCACAAAATCACAATCAAACGTCCGGTGGGGATTCGTGAACCATCCGTAATATGTCAAGGTATTACTGGCAATATAACAGGAATGCGTGCGGATTTAATAATCTGCGATGATGTGGAAGTGCCGAATACTTGTAACACATATAAAAAACGAATCAAATTGCGCGAAAGATTACGAGAATTAGATTTCATACTTTCGCCAAAAGGCGCGCTTGTTTATATCGGGACACCACATACAAAGGACACGATATATAAAACAGAATAATTATGCTGACTGAGAGGACATAAAAGTTCGCAATCTTTTCAACATTTCTTTGCCAGAATCACCGAACATTGGTAAAAATGTTTCGTATTCTGGCATGTCGGCTTGAATCTGTGCGCGATTACGTTCTGTCAAAGTTTCTGATAACAATTCGCGTGCCGAATTCCAGATTCTGTATGCTTTATCTGTTTGGATAACAACAGCCCATTTTGCTAACATATCTGGTTTAGATACAATGGCCGCCTTGATGTCTTGGGCCCAGTCATTACCAAGCTTATGAATCATGGGCATGTTTTTAAGCGCATTTAAACTCTCTAGTGTAGGTTGAAATTTGTCCAGCGCATTTTTAAGTTCATTAAATTCAGCATCGGTCAAAGAGAAACTTGTTTCAACACCAGACATCAACCCGCCGTATGGCAGCAAATCTTTGTCAATGGTATTCATGGGGGTTTTCTTGTTCCTTAAATTATTTATATGTGCGACAAGTTTTTTCCCGGTGGGCATATTTTCCAATTCAGATATAACCTGGGCATCATTAGATTCTGCAAGAAAAATTTTGTTAACAGCGACCCAGCCACCTTCAATGACGTGTTCTTGACGATAAAGGTTCAATAATCTTTGCGCGATAATGTGTGCTTGTTGTGGCATATTTGTCCCCCTCCGTTAAGCCCCTGTTAAATTTAGTGCATAACAATCATAACAATTTTATGCATTGTTTTGGCATTTATCTTTTCTTCTGGATTAGATATATGCCCATACGTTTTGCCATGTGTATCTTGGTGAACCACAGCTATGTTTGCATCAACAATTTCGTCGGATTTCAGTTTTGAAAAATCTGCATCAATGCACACTGCCAAATCACCGACATTTGGTGTTATATTGGCATCTGCAAAAACATACGCAGTTTCAGGTATAAAACCGCCAACCCTTTTAGAATTTGGAATAACAGCATATATACCACTGCGTCCTTCCAAAGTTGATGGTGCAACAATCATTGTTTCATCAGATTTTTTTAATTTTATGGATTTACCGCTTGGTTTTCCAAACACAGGGACCAGTTTTTTGCGTGCATTATCATACAGTTGTGCGCCATATAAACCGCCATTTATATCAAGCCCGGAACTGGGGTTACGAGGTACAATAACAGATTTAACACGTTCGGTCACTTTGTTAATTTGTTTGGTAAGTTCGCCACTGTTATAAAGTTTTGCAATTTCATCAAACAACTGGGTTGCAGTATAACCGAATGCATTGGCCAAAACATCAATTTCGTTTTCATAAACTTCACGTTGGCCAACTTCGATTTTATGATACACAGACAAAGGCATATTAGCCGCACGTGCTGCATCAGCAATGGTTTTTTCTGAACGTTGACGGATTTTACGCAGACCAGAACCAAAAACCTTTAAGCCGCTACCCGCGTTATCGGTTAAGCGCCGTTTGATTTCTTTTTGCCAATTTTTGGCAACTGCATCAGATTCGTGAATAAATATATCAGACAATTTGCATCCCAAAATGGTGCAGACATTTAATAACTGTTTTTGGTTTAATCTGCGAACACCTTTTTCAATCTTTGAAACAGCAGATAAAGACAAGTTGGCGCGTCTAGCCAAATCTGTCATTTTCATCCCCTTGGCCGCACGAATATTGCGGATGTTATTTGGGAAAATGATTTCTTCTTGTGCCATATGCGAACTCCTTGTATATATGTTGACAAAATGATAGTCAATTTTTACAAAATTAGCAAGAAAAAATTAAATGATATCATCTGGGATATCGTTTATATCAATCCCAGACGACTGACTTTGGGGATTTTCTGTCTGGGGATATTGGGAGGCAAAATCTGACTCTGGTGTTGGTTGCCCGTTGAATTGCAAGTTATCAAATAATGAATATTCACCGTTGAAACTAAGATGCACAGTTTCTGGTTTTCCGTGACGATTCTTAGCCACGATAACATCGGCTTTGTTGCGGGCGCGATTTAAACGATTTTGCCAATGTTGCAGAACGTTTTCGGATGCATTACCTGATAATCTTTGTTCTGGCGAGTGACCATCAAGATAATATTCTTCACGATATGTGAACGTAA
>JAKSTD010000082.1 GCA_024402755.1 Alphaproteobacteria bacterium | reverse complement strand
ATATGATACGCATCGGCGCACAGACCAAAACCTGCAACCTCTGCATAAATTTTCGCACCGCGTTTAACCGCATGTTCGTATTCTTCCAAAACCAAAATACCGGCACCTTCGCCAAGAACAAAACCATCTCTGTCCTTGTCCCAAGGACGCGAAGCACGCGTCGGTTCATCATTTCTTGTGCTTAATGCACGCATCGCCGAAAATCCCGTCAGCCCTAAAGTGCATACTGCGGCCTCAGTTCCGCCACAAATCATAATATCTGCATCACCGCGTTTAATAATTTCTGCGCCTTCGCCAATAGAATGAGCGCCCGTAGCACATGCCGTAGCCATCGCAATATTTGGACCACTGAACCCATACTTAATAGAGATATGCCCAGCCGTCATATTCACAACACTCTTTGGAACGAAAAAAGGGCTAACGAAACGAGGTCCATGTTCAAAAATATCTTTGTCTGTTCCCGCGATAGTGGAAAGTCCGCCAACCCCACTTCCCACAGAAACCCCGACACGTTCTTTATCGCCACTATAATCAATCAAGCCAGCATCTTTAATCGCCTCGTCTGCGGCGACCAATCCATATATTATTGTATTTTCCATTTTGCGTTGTTCACGTGGGTCAACTATTGGGTCTGGATTGTAATCCCCGGGCTTTGTCCCACGATGTGGAACCCCGGCGATTTTAGATGCAATATCTTCTGTATCAAATTCAGTTATTTTTCGAATACCACTTTTACCAGCCAATAAATTTTTCCATGCATAATCTATACCACATCCAACTGGAGATACAACACCCATGCCAGTAATAACGACTTTTTTCATAAAACAAATCCTTTTAAATTAATTACTGAATAATACAATAAAAGATTTCACAAATCAACGACATAAAAATAATGCCGCCAAACGGCGACATTAAATAAAAAACTTAACAATTACTTTTTAGATTTTGCATGCGCATCAATATACTTCACAGCATCACCAACCGTAGACAACTTTGTTGCTTCTTCATCTGGGATTGTGATGTTGAATTCTTTTTCCACTTCCATAACAAATTCCACAACATCCAAAGAATCTGCACCCAAATCGTTCACAAAAGAAGCACTTTCTGTGACCTTAGATTCATCGACACCCAATTTTTCACACACAATTTTTTTTACTTTTTCAAAACTTGACATTTTATTCATCCTTTATTTTTGTTAATATTTGTGGCTCGTGTTACTCAGCCGCCTTTTCTTAACAAAATACCATTTTTTGACTTACCTGTCAAGAAATTATAACAAATGATAACAAATGATTGACTTTACTAATAAATATATTATACAAGCAAATCTACCAATAAATCGTTCATATTTTCACGCAAAATATCCCTATCTGGACTCCACGTTAATGCCCGCATAAGGAATTTATGAACATCATCCATTGTTACCCCTGGGATGCCGGCCGATAATACAATTCTTTTCCATGCTACACGTGGGTCTGTCAAATGGAAACGTCCACGCCCCATAAAAACCCATTCACCATCTTGGGGCAAATCTTGTAATAGCAATATCGCTTTATCAGAAAGAGGCATATCTCCCCACGAATCGTGATTAAAATCCAAATCCTCCCAGCGCATTTTGAATATTTTTGTTTTTGGCGCAAACCCATAAATCAACATCAAAAAAGCGGACCTTAAATTAGTATCTTTTTCTTTTTGTATTGCAGCCAACAATTTATTTAAACCTGTTTTATTTAATTTTCTTTGCCGTCTATCAACATTTATTTTTGCGATATTATCCATTGGATTATCTTTTTTGTAGCCCGTATCAATCGCGTAATTAAAAATACTTTGCAACAATTCCTGCATCCGCAAAGCCATCGCACGTCCAGAAATATCATCCAAAACTTGTTGCAGTTCTGCCGTTGTTATATCTTGAATGTTTTTTTCAAATAAATTTTCAAAGTGTAAATTTATTGCGCGTTTTAATTTTACAAGAGAATCTTCGCTGCGACGAACCTTATGCACCAGATATAAATCCACAAAACTTTTAAAAGAAATTTTTTTACGGCGCACCGGTGTTTTTTTACAAACCTCGTTTAACACTTCGGCAACTTTTGCACGGGCATCTTCAATATCAGTTTCTGGATAATTACCGATAATAATTCGTTTATCACAGCCGTTTACACGTTTACGCACAAAGAAACTTTTTACACCGCGGTTTGTTATATACATACGCAATCTTGGTTCAGATAAATCTTGGACCACATCAAAACCAACCTCTGGCGATGGCAGATTATCAAGAATATATGTATTAAAGAAAAACTGGTGCGCCATATTTTATTTCTTTGCTATTTTGTTCTGCTGAAAAGCCCTTTAATAAATTCACGACGAATTTTTACAAGTTCTTGATGAGATACAACAAACTTTTTATTTTGTTCTGCAAAATTGCATTTTTCATTTTTGCAACATTCATTTCGATTAAAGCTATCGCATTTTAAAAAAAACAATAACGGTTCACGTTCACTACCGATATTTTTTTGACACAAACATGCAGTTTTTTCTTCATCTGTTTCATAATATGCGGAAGCAATCTTACAAAACGCAACATCTTTTGCAGATTTTGCATCACGCATTTTTTTCCAAGTTTCTTTTAATTTTTGTATTTTTGTCATTTTAATTTCCTTTTTTTGTTATTTATTTTTTGTTTTCAAGGCATCTTTTATCAAATCCTTTTGCGCCTGTTTAACGGAATCATATAACTGAACAGAATTTATATACCTGTGATTTTTTCTATTCATAAAACAATGTCTATTTGGACAATAAGCATGTTCATCAAAATTATCACAATAGGCAAATTCTATCTGTGTAAAAGACCACCCTGTTCCGATACCAAACACATCCATTTTATGAATACAGGCAGATGTTGTTTCAAATTGCACATCATAAACCTCATCAGATATCGCTTCGCGTTTCTGTTTCATACCGCACCAAATTTCTTTTTTTTGTTTTTCCAATTCTATAAAATCTCGTATTACTTTCATTTTTTTCCTTTTTTTTATTCACCTACTTTTAATGCATTAATAAACGCACTTTGTGGACTTTCTACATTACCAAAAGTCCGCAGCCGTTTTTTTCCTTCCTTTTGTTTTTCTAATAACTTTCTTTTACGCGTGATATCGCCACCATAACATTTCGCAGTCACATCTTTGCGATACGCAGCAATCGTTTCACGCGCGATAATTTTCCCCCCGATGGCGGCTTGTAATGGGATTTTAAATTGATGACGCGGGATTAAATCTTTTAATTT
>JAKSTD010000081.1 GCA_024402755.1 Alphaproteobacteria bacterium | reverse complement strand
AAATAAATGATGATTCATAAATTCATTTATTTTATTAATAATATCTGTTGTTTTTATCTCTTTTACAGATTCTATGGTCGCATTTGTTGGGTTCCAAAATGCTTTTAATGATGATAATTTATCGCTTTTTCCATTTGATACATCATCCAATGTATCTTCAGTTTTTGCAGTAAAATTAACATCAACCAAGTCCTTGAAATAATTTGACAGGTAAGAAATCAAAACCCATCCGGCAATAGTTGGATGAAAACGATGTTGTTTATCTTGTTCAACATATTTTCTGTCAACGATTGTTGACATAATTGTTGCGTATGTTGATGGACGACCAATTCCAAGTTCTTCAAGTTTTTTAACCAAAGATGCTTCGGTAAATCTGGCTGGTGGTTGCGTAAAATGTTGCTCTGTTTTCAATGATTTTATTTCAATTTCATCTTTTATATTTAATTCTGGTAATTTTACATTATCATCTTGATTTTCATCTTCTGTTTCTTCAATGTAAACCTTCATAAAACCATCAAAAGTGCGTGTTGTCCCAACACAATGAAATACAGCATTTTTTACATCTATGTCAACAGATACAGAATCAAATTCAGCATTACTCATTTGGCATGCGATTGTTCGTTTCCAAATTAAATTATAAAGTTTTAATTCATCCCCAGAAACTTCTACCTTTGCACTTTCAAAATGTGTTGGACGAATTGCTTCGTGTGCCTCTTGGGCATTTTTAGATTTTGTGATATAAATATTTGGTTGTTTTGGTAAAAATTTATCACCGTATTCATTTGATATAAATGCGCGGATTTCATTTATCGCTTCGTTCGACAAATTAGTTGCATCTGTTCGCATATATGTGATAAAACCTTGTTCATACAACTTTTGTGCTGTGGACATAGTGCGTTTAGATGAAAAATGTAATTTGCGCGCTGCTTCTTGTTGAAGTGTCGAAGTTGTAAACGGCGCATACGCGTGTCTTTGAACTTTTTTCTTTTCTATATTTGATATTTTTCCGGTCAAAGGTGTTTTCAAAGACGATACAATTTTATCGACCATAGATTTATTTTCCAGGGTCATTTTTTCTATTTTTTTTGAATCGAATTTAACAAGATTGGCATCAAAATATATTTTATTTTTATTACAATTTGCAGTCACACTCCAATATTCTTGCGCATTAAAACTTTCAATTTCTTTTTCACGATCAACAACCAATCGAACAGCAACACTTTGAACACGACCAGCAGATTTACCTAAATTTTTTTTCCAAAGCAGTGGCGAAATACCAAAACCAATTAAATAATCCAAGATTCTTCGCACAAGGTAAGCATCAACCAGATTATTATCAATTTCGCGTGGATTGTTAATGGCTTCTTTTACCGCATTTTTTGTAATTTCATGAAAGGCAACACGATATATATTTTTACCTTTTAAAACATCACGTGTTTTCAAAATATCATTTATGTGCCATGCGATGGCTTCACCTTCACGGTCAGGATCCGATGCCAGATATATATTATCTGCTTTTTTTATTTCATCAATTATTAATTTAATTTGTTTTTCTTTGCCAGGCATTATTTGCCATTTTGGTGCAAAATCATGTTTAACATCAACACCTCCGTTTTCTGGGACTAAATCACGAACATGACCAACAGATGCGATAACATGCCACCCAGACCCCAGGTATTTTTCGATAGTTTTTGCTTTTGACGGTGATTCTACGATTAACAAATTCATTTTTTAAAACCCCTTGGACGATAATTGTTGGTCTTTGTGTATATGAGCATTTTGACACAATCCAAACCCGAAAAGTAGTGATATCAAACTGCTGCCCCCAAAAGACATTAATGGCAAAGGGACCCCAACAGTTGGCAATATCCCCAATACCATAGAGATATTTATAAAATAATAAATGAAAAAGTTCAACATAAAACCAAAACATATCAGTTGACCAAATCTGTTTCTGCATGTTTTTGCCGCCCAAAACAGCATAATTACAATAAATGTATATATCATCAACAACATAAAAGCACCAAGAAATCCAAATTCTTCACCCAACATAGTAAATATAAAATCCGTCTGTTTTTCTGGTAAAAATGATTGTTGAGATTGTGTTCCAGAAAGGTATCCTTTGCCGACAATTCCACCGGAACCAAAAGCAATTTTTGCTTGATTAATTTGATAACCGGAACCTTTTGCATCCAATTCCGGATTTATAAAAGTAATAATTCTGTTCCTTTGATAATCATGCATGCCACCATACCAAACAACAGGTACCGTCAATAATACCAAAATTCCACCAATTAAAAACCATTTTTTATTTGCACCAACGATATAAAACATACCAACAGTAATAAGCGCCAAAGAAATCCCAGTCCCAAGGTCTGGTTGAGCGCAAATAAGTACAAAAGGAACAAGCAGCATTAAAATTGGAGTCAAGTAATTTTTAAATTGTGACAATTCAATACTGTTTTGCCATGCGAAATAACGCGCCAATGCTAAAACAAGTGCAATTTTGATAAATTCTGATGGTTGAATATTTATAAACCCAAGTGATAACCATCGTTGTGCACCCATACCTACATCGCCAATAAAAGTAACCAGAATTATTAAAAATAAAACGATTGCATAAATAAAATATGCGGACTTTATCCAAGTTTTTATATTGGAAAAAGACACAATAAAAAATATAGCCATACCAAACATAATTTTTAATAATTGTGATAACGCAAATGGTGTCCACGATCCGCCACCAGCACTGAACAGAACAATAACAGAAAACAATAAAACAACACACATGGGAATAAATAATACTAATGAAAACCGAGAGAGTTTTTCACTAAAACTCATCATATTTGCATTAGAAACGCGTGTTGTAATAGACATTTTACTTTAACAATTCCTTCATTACATTTGCAACTGCATGCGCCGCAGGTGATGAACCCCCAGCATGTTCCATAATTACGCATACGGCATATTTCGGCTTGTCTGTTGGTGCGTATCCAACGAACAAACCATGATTTCGTAAATTCCATTGTAATTGTTCTGTTCGCAACACCCCGGTTTGACGTTCTGCTTTTGATATATTCCTAACCTGGGAAGTTCCTGTTTTTCCACCCATTTTTTTCCCATTTACATTGATTGCGCTGCCGAAAGCGGTTCCGCCTTTTTGAGTTACTTGTTCCAGACCATTTAATACATGTCGTATATTTTTTTCTTGTAATCCCAAAGATTTAAAATTTGGATTTTTATCGGAATATATTAATCTTGGTTTAACTTGTTTATTAGATGCGACACGCGCCATCATTATTGCCAGTTGCAAACAATAATTTCTCCATCTTCTATCTCCTCTTTACTCTA
>JAKSTD010000080.1 GCA_024402755.1 Alphaproteobacteria bacterium | reverse complement strand
TTTCGCTTTTTTTCAAATATGTTTTGTATTCAAAAACTTGCATTTGTAACATGCGCAGAATTAAAACAGAAGTCAACACTGCTCCGCCTGCTAAAAACAGTGCGCTGCGCCTATCGAAAGTCCGCGAAACTTCTGTATCTATCATTGTTTTGCCCAGTTATCTATTGATGTTATTGGTGTGTATAAAATACTTAGCCATACAAACAACCATACATTATTTATTAAATTGGTCCATGTCAATCCAGAAATTATCAATAATAAAAAACCAACCCCCGTGAACGACATAAACACATATAATGCATTATTATCTGTATGCTCCATATCAAGATAGTTTTGAAATTCGTTTATCGCATAAAACAAACAGTAAAAACAAGTCCAAAATAATGGCAAATTGCAACGATAATCAATTAAAAAACAAAACAGTAATCCAAATAAAACAAATCCCCTGATTGGGCGAACGAATGTATAATAAAAAATAGGGATTAATGCCAATATCCCAGCTGGATTCCAAAAATATACAGATAAACGCCACAAACACAAAGTCATAAAAAATGGCAATATTTGTTTAAAAATTGCTATTGCTTTGAACATTATTTATAAGAACCTTGATTATCAAATTGTAAAACTATAACACGTGATAAATTATTTGGTTTTAAAACTTTAACATTTTTATCATCTATCATTTCGCCAACATATATTCCAGATGGCAAAACACCGCTAATATTAGATGTTATGACTTTTAATCCTTGGCGTCCTATGAATTGTGTATCGTTGAAAAAACCAATCGAAGCACCTGATTTACCATTTCCTTGTAAAAATCCAGAAATGTCAGAACCCGCAATTCGAACAGCTATTTTTGTATTGGTATCCATTAATGCACGAACACGACAAAACTGTGAACCGCAATCAGTAACAGTTCCAACCATTTGATTTTCAAAGGATACAACAATCATACCCTTGGTGACACCGTCTTTTTTGCCGCGATTTATCAAAAAGGTATTATAATGAAACACAGAATCATCGAATTGAATATCCGCGATAAGCGTTTTAAAAGGGGATGCCTTTTTTACATCAATTTCTTTTTCTAATTTTTTATTTTCTTCGATTGCAATATCACATTCATTTTGTTTTGCCAGAACTTCATCCAATTTCATCCTTAACATCTTGTTTTCTTTGCTTAAATTGGACATTTCACGAACCCAATGTGCACTTTGCCCAATAGCGCGTATAGGCCAAGTCACAGCAGAACCAATACCATGCGCAATTGGCAAGAAAAAATGCGCCAAGGAATTCGTAACAGTATAATCTGGTTTTGCCACCATTATATAGATTATGATTAACGGGACTGTGGCAGCAGCCAAAGCCGCTTTGATAATACGATTTAATCTATAAGATGATTTGTCCTTTATCATAAGCAACACTTTAAACGCAAAAAAACGAATATTCAATAAAAACTTGATTTTTATTTTTTATATGTCAAAATACCAGGAACCGACCTGGCAAGGCATTGCCACGAGGGTGTAACAAAAAGGATTAAAAATGCCAAAAATGAAAACAAAATCTTATTTAAAAAAACGTGCGTCTATGACGGCTAGCGGTAAAATTCGCGTTGCCAGAAACTCTCACCACAAATGCTTGTTGCACAAGTCCAAACGCGCTAATAAAGCGGGGGCAAAGCCACAGTATTTGAACGATAACATGATGGGTCAGGCGAAAATCTTGGCTCCATACGGATTAAAATAAGGGGGTTAGATTATGGCAAGGGTAAAACGCGGAACAACCGTTAA
Source organism: Alphaproteobacteria bacterium (assembly GCA_024402755.1). GTDB lineage: Bacteria > Pseudomonadota > Alphaproteobacteria > Rs-D84 > Rs-D84 > Enterousia. Next base: position 1,576 of record JAKSTD010000080.1, on the reverse strand, counting down.
ACAAAAACATAAAAAAATACTTAACCGGGCTAAGGGGTATTTGGCTCGTCATCATTCAACTTATCGTGCTGCACGTGAAAAAACCGAAAAGGCAGGACAATACGCATATCGTGATCGTCGTCAAAAGAAACGCGATTTTCGCTCGCTTTGGATTGTTCGTATCAATGCTGCTGTGCGTTCGAACGGTTTAACATACAGTCAATTTATGAACGGTTTGAAGAAAGCAGGTATCGCATTGGACCGCAAAGTGTTGGCCCAAATGGCGTATGATGCTGATAAAAACTTCAATACTTTGATTGATACAGCAAAACGATTTATTGCCAAAGGTTCAAAATAACACTTTACGGCATAGATTTGTTTTGTCACAATAAGACCGTAAAGTAATTACGGTCTTGATTTTTATAAGCGGGGTAAATATGAAAGATAAAATTAAAAATGTAAAATCTTTGGAAGAATTACAGAAAATGTATTCAGATACATTCGGTAAAAACGGGACAATGACTGCCAAATTGAAAAATATGGCGGGGTTATCAAATGAAGAACGCAGCATTATAAATGCAGAAAATGCCGAATTGCGCCAATTATTCAAAGAAAAACAAAACGAATTAGAAATGGTCGCGTTAAATGCAAAATTGGCAACGGAATATGTTGATGTGACATTGGATGTTGAACCACAAAACCGTGGGACATTTCACCCTTTAACACAAAGTTTAAAGGAAATAGGTTCTGTTCTAGAATCTTTGGGGTTTACAATGTGGGTTGGTCCAGAAATCGAAGATGATTGGCATAATTTTACCGCGCTTAATACCCCAGAATATCATCCTGCGCGTGATATGCAAGACTCTTTCTTTTTGGAAAATGGAAACGTGATGCGCACTCAAACCAGTTCAATTCAAATCCGTGCGATGGAAAAAGTTGGTGTGCCAATTAAAATGTTTGGTGTTGGACGCACATATCGTAAAGAATGGGATGCAACCCATGCGCCAATGTTCGGTCAAATCGAAGGTCTGTACATTGATAAAAATGTGACAATCACTGATTTGGTTGCCACAATGCGTGCATTACTTTCAAAATTTTTTGAACGCGATATTCAACTGCGTATTCGTCCATCGTATTTTCCGTTTACAGAACCATCCATAGAAATGGATATGAAATGGGGTGACAGATGGCTTGAAATTTGTGGTGCCGGGATGGTTCATCCAAATGTTTTGAAAAATTGTAACATAAATCCAAATGAATACCAGGGCTTTGCCTTTGGTTTTGGTTGGGACAGAATGGCGATGTTAAAATACAATTTGAATGATATACGTCCAATTTATGATGGCGATATTCGTTGGTTAAAAAATAATGGATTTTAATAAAAGGGGTAAAAAATGAAATGGTCTTATAATTGGTTAAAGCAATATTTGAATACAGATTTAACCCCTGAACAAAGTGCTGATAAATTAAATGCGATTGGTCTAGAAGTCGAAGATTTGACAAATCCAATATTGCCGATTGCAGCAAAAATTGTTGAATGTGAACCACACGAAAACAGTGACCATTTGCAGAGTTGCCAAATCAACGTAGGCAAGGG
>JAKSTD010000008.1 GCA_024402755.1 Alphaproteobacteria bacterium | reverse complement strand
TACCACCCGGAAAATCATAACGACCAAAACTTTCTGCAAACAGAGTATCGCCTGTCATCAATATTTTATATTCTGGAAAATAAAACATTAGCCCGCCCGGTGTATGTCCAGGACTGTCAAATATCTCCATCTTTACATTTGGCAAAATCTCGATTAAACCATTTGATATATTTATCGGCTTTTTATAATCATCATGAATATGTGGAATACCAAACATATCTAAAATTTGATTACCCCAACCGATTAAATAATTATCTTTGTCATTCAAAAACCAATCTACATTAAACGCACATGCCAATGCTGGTGCCGCAGATATATGGTCTGGATGTCCATGTGTTGCATATATGCCGCACAGTTTTAGGCCGCGTTCCAACAACACCCGTTCCCAATCAGCCGCCCTGCCCCACGGGTCAAAAATTACCGCATCTATCCCATTCGATACCAACAAAGAATTAGTATTCGTCGGTGGCAAATGTAGAACTTCGAATTTCATAGCATTATTTTTTTGCATTTGATTTTTTAGATGTTTTTTTTGCAACCACTTTTTTATCAGAAATAATTTCACGAATTTCTTCGCCAGAAAGAGTTTCTTTGTCTAACAATGCTTTCGCAAGTTTTTCAACCCTGGCTTTATTTTTCGTAATCAAATTCTTGGCATCTTTGTATGCATTATCCAACCAAGTTTTAATTTCGCCATCAACCGCCTCAGCCGTTTTTTCCGAAGCATTTTCAATAGCAATGCGTTGTCCAAATGTATTTGCCTGGTTAATCGCGACCATACCAATTTTATCAGACAAGCCGGCCGTTGTAATTGAACGGCGCGCGATTCTTGTAGCCATCGCGATATCACTTTCTGCCCCTGTTGTGATTTTATTTTTACCAAAGAAAACTTCTTCGGATGCGCGCCCTGCTAAATCAACAGACAATGTTGCACGCACTTCTTCAATCGTCATTGAAACTTTGTCATCAATCGGCAAATGCTGGACCATACCCAACGCACGTCCACGTGGAATAATTGTCGCCTTGTGTATTGGGTCAACAATACCATCATAATGCAGTGCTACAAAGGCATGCCCTGCTTCGTGATAAGCCGTCAATTTAATATCTTCGGGGCGCATTTTACGATTCTTTTTCGGCCCCATTAAAATTTTATCACGTGCTTCTTCTATATCACTTTGTTCTACAGATTTATGCCCTGCACGCACCGCATGTAATGCCGATTCATTTAAAAGATTTTCCAAATCCGCCCCACTGAACCCAGTTGTTCCACGTGCAACATCCATCATGGAAACTTTGTCATCTATTTTGAATTTTTTCGCATGCAAATCTAAAATATCACGGCGTCCCTCTAAATTTGGTAAATCTATGTGTATCTGTCTGTCAAAACGACCAGGGCGCAAAAGCGCGGTATCTAACATATCGGGACGATTTGTCGCCGCAATCACAATAATACCAGTATCATTTGCAAAACCGTCCATTTTAATCAACAACTGATTCAAAGTTTGTTCACGGTCATTATCATTAAATGAATGTTTACTGCGGCTTTGACCGATTGCATCAATTTCATCAATGAATAAAATACAAGGCGCATTTCGTTTAGCCAAATCAAAAATTTCTTTTATTTTTGCAACCCCCAAACCAACAATAATACCCGAAAAATCACTTCCTGATGTTGCAAAGAAAGGGACATTTGCCTCACCCGCCACAGCACGCGCCAACAAAGTTTTACCAGTCCCTGGTTCACCAGATAACAAAACACCACGCGGAACACGCGCCCCCAAAGATTTGAATTTATCTTTGTTTTTCAAAAATTCCACAACTTCAATTAATCTTCGTTTTTCAGAATCAATACCCGCCACATCTTTAAAAGTTGTTTTTGTTTTACCTGTTGTTATTTTTGTTGGGTTTTGTCCAATTAAACTGCGTGTGATACCACCAGCGCCACCGCCAGAACCGCCACGCAGCAAACGCAACAGCCAAAACAAGAATAAAACACTTACTGCGATTGGCAAGCCCTTGCCAATCATATCCCAGGTTGAATCGTTCCTGTTTATTGAAACTGCTGTTCCACCGACAGACAATTTTTCCAATAATTCTGGGTTATAAGTAATTGTTGCACGATACGGGGTCCCGTCTTTTAATACCCCTGTGGCAACATCATCTTTGTTTATTTCCATAGTTTTAATATCATTTGCACGACGCAACACATCCGAAAAAGACAACTCAATCGGCGCTTTGACAGTATTCTCAGCAACAGCCACATCGCCTGTTTTTACTTTGGTATTATTTGTTGTTCCAACAAACACTATGCGCGCCACCAAAGCAAGAAATAAAACCGCAAATGCAATTAAATAAAATTTTGAATTATCTTTTTTTCTAAATAGATTTTTTCCGTTTTTCATGTCTTTTCCTAAAACTTGTTCTTTTTCCTTCGGGAACAATCAAAATCCTATCGTTTAATCTTCGAATCGTGCAATGCCCCAGTGTAAATTTACAATCGTGCTGTAGATTACATAGTGCCTTTTGCAACGAATTCAAGCGCAAAGGATAATTATTCCCCCCAATTTTTTGAATCAGCAATCCTAAGAACTTTAATCTAATTTCTTCTGCTTCGTCAAATAAAAAAGATGCACCAAACAAAGTCCCCCACGAACGAAGCACCATTTCAATACGATTTGAAATATATTTATCCATCCATTCACGAGTCCGCGCTAGATTTTGAATTGCCAACAAAATGCGCGCATCACTGATATCCAGTTTATCATTTAACAAATGACGATTTTGGCGCATTTTTACGCGTGTATAATGTTCATCACTGTTCATAGAATCAATAAAATATTTAATTTTATTATCGTCACAATATTTTTTTATTTCTGCACGTGATACCTGTAATAACGGACGCAAGATTGTAATCCCATCACGCGAAGATTCTGGCAGCATCGCAGACAAACCATACAAACCACTGCCACGAGACAAATTCATTAAAAATGTTTCAATTTGGTCATCACTTTGATGAGCAGTTAATAAATATTCGATTCCATTTTCATGACAAAAATCTATCATCATTTTATAACGTGCATCACGCGCAGCGGCTTCCAATCCTTTTTCTGGCTTTTTATCATCCCAATAAAAAATCTGACACGGAATATTTAATTGCTTACAGACATTGGCAACATAATCAGTTTCAACATCTGCCTCTGCCCGCAATTTGTGATTCACATGCAAACACACAACATCTGCACCGATTTGGTGCAACCAATAAAGCAAACACATAGAATCAATACCACCACTGACCCCCACAGCCATTTTAGCATCAAGATATTGTTCCATAAAATTTACAAACTTTTTATTCATATCTTGCTTATTTTATGGTATAATTTTGAAAAATAAAGGAAAAATAAAATGAACAAAAAAATAAAATCTGTAGCAGTATATTGTGGACATCTTTTCGGCAAAGACCCAGAATACGCACGTGCCGCTGAAAAAGTTGGCGAATTACTGGCGCGAAATAAAATTACCATGGTTTTTGGTGCCGGTAATGTTGGACTGATGGGGACTGTCGCCAGCGCAGCAATTAATAATGGCGGCAAAGTTATTGGCATATCAACAACCCATGTCGTTTCTTTGCAAGAACCCGCACATCAAGATATAGATGTTAAAATTGTTGATGGACTTTCCACACGCAAAGAACAAATGTTTGAATTATCAGATGCTTTTATTATTTTACCTGGTGGAATTGGGACCTTGGATGAAATGACTGATATTATGACAAAGCAACAGGTTGGAGAATCACGTAAACCTATATATATGTTGAATACTGCCAAGTACTGGGAAATTTTTGGTCGCGTTATGGTTCACATGCAAACCGAAGGTTTCATGCCCAGCATTGACGATTATAATTTACATGTAGTAAACACACCCGAAGAATTAATAAAAAAACTAATCAACGGTGACAACTTTATTTCGTCCCGTTAAACCTTTTAATATTGTAATTCTAGATTTTGGGACATCAAAATATTCTGCCAACAGTTCAACAACCGCATTGTTTGCGTGTCCGTTTTCTGGCGCAACAGTTGTATAAACACGCAAAATGCCATCGTTTTCAACGACTTTGTTTTGTTTGGCATGTGGTGTGACACGAATATTAAAAATCTTCTGTGAATCTTTCATCGCTCATTATATGAATATGAAAATGCATCACAGATTGCCCTGCCCCGCGACCAGTATTGGCAACAGTCCTAAAATTATCACGCAACCCCAATTTTTCTACAGTTTTACGAACACCACACCAAAAAGCAACTTGTGCATCTGCCGGTGCATTTTGTGTAAAATCAAAACTATCTGTACATTCCCCGCGCGGTATAACCAACACATGTACCTTTGCCCGTGGCGCAACATCATAAAAAGCCAACACATTATCATCACTATAAACTGTCTTGTTAGGAATTTCCCCACGTAAAATTTTCGCGAACACATTATTTTTATCGTACATTTTACCCTCTTTTTTTGTGATAATACACCAAATTCATCAATAAAATCAAGCCCCCTTGAAATATATTTTTTTTGCATTATATTTTGCGCATAGCAATGATAAAAGGAGTATTCACTATGTTTAAACCATTGCACAATTATGTATTACTTGAAAGAATTGAAGAAGAAAACAAAACTGCTGGCGGAATTTTTATCCCAGATAATGCAAAAGAAAAACCTGTCCAAGGATGCATTATTGCGACTGGCGATGGAACTATTGAAAACGGGCAAAAAATACCATTATCTGTAAAACCTGGCGACAAAGTTTTATTCGCTAAATGGGCATCTTCTGCTAACGAGGTTAAAATTGAAGGCAAAGATTATGTTTTAATCAAAGAATCTGATATTTTGGGGATTTTATAACAAAGGATAAAATTATGGCAAAAGATATTGTTTTTAATACAGATAAATTGGCATCTGGTGTCGACAAAGCAGCAAATGCAGTAAAAATCACTATGGGGCCTAAGGGACGCACAGTCGTTATTGAACGCGCATACGGTGCGCCGGTCGCTACCAAAGATGGGGTCACCGTTGCAAAAGAAGTCGCATTAAAAGACAATGCTGAAAACATCGGTGCAAAAATGATTCAAGAAGTTGCGAAACGCGCTGGCGATACTGCAGGCGACGGCACAACAACCGCAACAGTTTTGGCACAACACATATTCAAAGAAGGTCGTCGTGTTATCGCAGCAGGTATGAATCCAATGGACATCAAACGCGGCATAGACATTGCTGTTGATATGGTTGTGAAAGACATTGAAAAACATGCGCGTCCTGTCAAAGATTCATCTGAAATTGCCCAGGTTGCAACAATTTCTGCTAATAATGATAAGGACATAGGTCAAAAGATTGCTGATGCGATGGACAAAGTTGGCAAAGAAGGTGTTATAACCGTCCAGGAAGCCAAAGGTTTAGATACAGAAATTGATGTTGTCGAAGGTATGCAATTCGACCAGGGCTTTATGTCACCTTATTTCGTCACAAACAGCGAAAAAATGTTGGCAGAATTAGATATCGCTAAAATCTTGGTATCAGAAAAGAAAATTTCTGGTTTACAAGCATTACTACCTATTTTGGAACCAATCGCTCAATCTGGTAATCCTTTGTTGATTATCTCTGAAGATGTTGAATCTGAAGCTTTAGCAACATTGGTATTAAACCGCTTACGTGGTGGCTTAAAAGTATGTGCTGTAAAAGCTCCTGGATTTGGTGATCGTCGTAAAGAAATGTTGAAAGATATTGCTATTGTGACGGGCGCAACAGTTATATCAGATGATATGGGTATGACACTTGAAAACATTAATCCGGCGGTTTTAGGTTCTGCGAAACGGGTTATTGTGTCCAAAGACAAAACTTTATTGGTTAACGGCAACGGCGATACCAAAGCGATAGAATCACGCGCAGCCGAAATTCGCCAATCAATCAAAGATTCAACCAGCGATTATGACCGCGAAAAACTGGCGGAAAGATTGGCTAAAATGGTCGGTGGGGTTGCCGTTATTCATGTTGGTGGTATGACCGAAGTCGAAGTGAAAGAAAAGAAAGACCGCGTTGACGATGCATTGGCTGCGACTCGTGCTGCTGTCGAAGATGGCATTGTTGCTGGTGGTGGTGTGGCTTTGATTCGCTCAGTAGATGCATTAAAGAAATTATCTGGCGAAAATACGGACCAAAATGTGGGTATTGATATTGTTCGTCGCGCACTGGTTGCACCATGTATGCAAATTGCTGAAAATGCGGGTGTATCTGGCGAAATAGTTGTTGGTAAAATCACCGAAAATGACGACTATAATTTTGGTTACAATGCACAATCTGGCGAATATGTCGATATGATGAAATCTGGTATTATCGACCCAGCCAAGGTTGTAAAGACCGCAATTATGGCGGCAGCATCAACCGCCGGGGTATTATTAACAACTGGTGCAGTAATGACCGAAATCCCCGAAGAAAAACCAATTTCACCTGCAGGTGGTGGTATGCCAGGTATGATGTAATAAATACAAGGTTGGGCATGTCCCAACCTTTTTCTTAACTTTTGAATTTTTTTCTGCTAAGATTTTTCTCAAAAGGTACCGCATGTCAAAAGGTTTTAGAAAAGTTTGGAAAAAATTTTGGACACCGATATTACATAACCCCATTATACAATGGACATTGGCTGTTGTTTTGGCTGGCGCAACTTGGTTTGTATTTTTGACATCGAAACACAAATTTACGAACACAGAATCATTAAAAAAATACCGCACCAAGCCGGCTGTGTTTGTTTTTTTTCACGGGCGCTGCGCAATGTTATCCCCGATAATAAAAAATGCGCACATAAAATCTTATTGTGTAGCATCACGACACAAAGATGGTCGAATGATGGCGCGCCTGCAAAGATTATTTGGTTTGCGCGCGATTTATGGTTCTTCGTCCAGCGGGGCTGTTGCTGTTATGCGTGAAGGTGTTCGCATCATGCGCAATGAAAAAGTTTCTATGTGCGTTCCTGTTGACGGGCCATCTGGTCCATCACTGCATCTGCAAGACGGTGCACTTTATTTTGCGCGCATGACTGGGGCACCGATTATCCCGTGCTGTTTTTCATGTTCGCGCCCGATATACATGAACAGATGGGATAAATTTATGATACCAAAATTATTTGGAACGATTACTGTGAACATTGGCAACCCTGTTTATATCGATTCGAATTTGCGAGGCGAATCGTTTGAAACAAAACGCAAAGAAATTGAAAGCATTATGATTAAACAACTGTACGATATGGACAAAGAATTTAATTTACAAAAAATAGAATACGGTCTTAATGCCACAGAATACAAGAAGCATAATCGTAATAAATAAAAAAATTTATCATCAAAAAAAGCAAGGACCAGTAAACTGGTCCTTGTTTTTATTCAGTATTTCTGGAAGGGAGGAACCTTTAGAATCTGAATCTTTTTCGGTCAACATCTATTGATATCAACCTTATGCTTATACCATAGAACATTAAAAAAAGAAGTCAAGGTTTTATTTCAAAAAAACACATTATTTATAAAAAAAAATCAGGGTCGAATTTACGCCCCTGATTTTATCAACACTGTCCTGTTTAGAAATTATATCTAAATTTCAACATACCTGTTTGTGAAGTATAATCTTTGCGGACATCAATATCATAATTGACAGATATATCCATTGAACGATACTTCATACTTAAACCGATGCCGAATTCACCACCGAAACGGGATAATCTTTCCCCTTCAAGAGTATAAGCATCCACACCCGGCATCAAAACAGTCGCGGTTGTTTTATCAGACATCAAATCGTACTTAGCCGCAGCACGCAATTCTGGGCGGAACAAAAGTCCCGAATCGGTCAAAAGACCAAATCCATATTTTGCCCCCAAAGATGCGGTTAAATAATCAGCAGAATCTAATTTGCTTTTTACATCCATACTGTTTGTATAATCATCGCCATTTACATGCAAATAACGCAACCCCACCTCTGGTGTAATACCAGTATCGAAATCATACCCAGCGGAAAGCATACCACCAAACGAATCGACATTATAATCGCCCGTCACAGGTGTTCCCATTGCAATACCTTCTTCTGAGTAATCAGCCCAAGTATAATTTGCAATCGCGCTTACATACCATGCATCTGGTTTATATTGACCATAGACGAACACAGTATTGCTGTCGATTTCTGTATCACGCACAGAACCAGATATATCAGAATGAGCAAACGAATACCCTGCCCCGATTGTCCATGCACGATTGATTGTTCCGTCCATACCAGCTGCGATTCCGCGTGTATAACCGCTGAACGCATCATTCTGTTTAGATTTATTGAACAAGCCCTGGGCCCAAACACCACCAGATGTGAAATTCACATCACCACCATTGCGTCCAGATATTGGCGCCGCCATACGCGCAGCAACCAAATTTGAAACAGTTGTTTGAACCGATGTCGCAACAGATTGTGTCACAGATTCTGTTTCTGGATGCACTGCCGCTGCCGCTTTTTCAACTTCCTGTTTAGCTGCGGCTGTATCTTCTGCCAACTTTTCTTGCATCTTGACAGCCAAATCGTTCAGCTTTTCTGATGTAGACTGTGCAGCCCCAGCAATTGCCGCCGCTGTATCTTGTTCGATACCATTTTCAGCTGCAATATCTTCTGTTGCTTTAAGTTTTGCAACAACTGTCCCAGAACCCTCTTCCATAGTCAAATCATATAATGAATTAGTTAAATTCCACGTGAAATCACTGGTGGTTGTGGCTGCATCTACAACATTATATGTTCCTTCGCCACTAACGGTCATATTTAATGTAGCCAGATTAGCATCCAAATTATCAACTATAATTTGACTGTATGCATCTGTACTTGCCAATTTGACATTCAAAGTATCATCTGCTGTCATTACCAAAGCGCCAGCAGTCAACTTTGCATTTTCATCCATATTGATTGTTTGGAATTCTTTGACAGTTCCGACAACATTTACATCAACATTGTTGATGTTTAATTCAGTTGCACCACCAACATGATACGCACGAACATCACCGCCAATGTTGATATTACCACCACCCAACATATTTAATGTAGCATTACCGATAACACTGTTTTCATCTGATTCTTTTTCTGGGTTATCATTTTGACGGCTGCCAGTCTGAACATCGCCAGCAATTCTAATTGTTCCAGATGTATTCAAATTTATTTCTGTACTTTCAATT
>JAKSTD010000079.1 GCA_024402755.1 Alphaproteobacteria bacterium | reverse complement strand
TCGCACCCGTCCACAGTTGTTAAACGCAGATTCACGTAAAATACTGGCGCAATTAATAAAAGAACGTTATGATACTTATGCGTTGGCAGATATTACTGTTGAAACTGTTGATGAAAATATTCATAAAACACTCAACAAGGTTTTAGATGCGATTCAACAACACAAAAACAACCAAAAAAAACAAAAGGAAACAAAATGAAACTTATCAAAGAATTTAAAACTTTTATTAACAGGGGTAGTGCCATTGATATGGCTGTAGGTATCATCGTTGGGTCTGTGATGACCAGTGTGGTGAACTCTTTGGTCAAAGATATTATTATGCCACCGGTTGGATTATTGGTCGGTAATGTCGATTTTTCACAATGGTTTTATGTGCTTAGTGGTGGCGAACCTGGTGTTCATTATAATACTATGGAGGCGGCGACTGCTGCTGGGGCTACTACGTTGAATATGGGGACTTTTTTAAATACAGTCATCAGTTTCTTGATAACAATGTTCGCAGTGTTTATTATTGTAAAAGTGGCAAATTCTGCGCGTGCCAAGGGACCTGTTACAACGCGTGCGTGTCCGTATTGTCAACAATCGATCAGTAAATTGGCAACAAAATGCCCTTATTGTTGTTCGGTCGTAAAAGCGGAAAAGATTGGCGAGGTAGAAGAAGCCGAATTGACCAAGGGGTTAAAATCACTAACCGCCAAGGTTGAAAAAGTTGCAAATGCGGCAAAAAAAGCGGCTAAAATCAAGTAATTAGCATTTTTATAAGGTTGCTTTTGTAAAAGTGTGAAAACCGTCCGAAAGGGCGGTTTTCTGCGGATTAGGGCGGGTAGATAAAAAGATAAAAAATAAATTTTTAAAGAAAAACAAAAATTATGCTTTGTGGGGTAAAAATTCATGGTTTAATCGCATAATAATCAGGATGGCGCGTGATAATAAACAGGTTGCAAATATATAATAATGGCAGAAATCTGCGGGGAAGCGGTATAAAACAGAATATACAAAAGGCGCATAATGTATATTATGTATAGTTTAATGTGTGCTCGCTGGGGCTCGCCAATTAAACTATACATAATATAACGCATGGTAAAAATGTGTGCTCGTTTGGGCTTCACTGATTAAACTGTATATATGTTTTGGATTTGGTAAAGTTCGATTGAATTTGCTGTTGTTCAAACAATTTTTAATTTTTTGAAAAATATTTTTTTCTTGAATCTTTTTGTCATAAAAATTTTTTATTTATTTGTTTTTACTGAATAAATAATTTTTTGAATTTTTATATAAAAGCACCCTTTTCCGGTCGGCCAAATTTTATCTAATCGTATATTTATATGTTCTGGTTGCCAAGAATCGATTTGTTGGTTTTTTTGTGTAAAAACGGCAAAAAATCCCGGAAATCCGCGTTTTTGTGTTGTTTTTTTGCTTTAATTTTATGCAAAAATTGCTTAAAACCGCAGAAATCTGCGTTTTTTTTGATGGGGATTAGAGAAAGGTGCTGTATAATTATTGGTCTTGTAAAAAATACAAACTATACATAATCTCGAATGTAGTCATTGTATTGTTGGTCCGGCAACAAAAGTCCCGGTGCCATACCAGAAACGCCAAAGAGCAGCATCTGCTAACCCCTAGTCCATAGTAATTAACTTTTGTTAAAAAATTGTTTTATGGTCCGTTTTTATATAAAAAACTTGAATTGTTGGGGTTTGGTGTATAAAATTAACTGATAAATTTATAACCAAAGGCGGTAAAATCATGGCTGACGATATTCAAAAAGTAAAAATGCGTGAACAAAAATGGCAAAAAAAATGGCGCGAAGCGCGCGCTTTTGTGCCGAAAAATGATGGGTCCAAACCCAGATGGTATAATTTGGTAGAATTTCCGTTTTTGTCAGGCGCAGGGTTACATGCGGGGCATTTGCTGATTTATACAGGTATGGATGTTATGTCACGTTTTCGTCGCCATCAGGGGTATGATGTGTTGTTCCCTATGGGGTTTGATGCGATGGGTATAACCGCGGAACATTATGCCACCAAAATTGGCAGACATCCCGCAGAAATTGCCGAAGAATTAAAAAAATCTTATTCTGATGTTATGGATATTGCTGGCTGGTCGGTTGACCCGGAAACCAGAATTGCTAGTTCTGATCCAGAATATATTAAATGGACCCAGTGGATGTTTATGCAATTTTTCAAAGCGGGTCTCGCCTATAAATCTGAATTGCCAATGAATTGGTGTCCAAATTGTAGAACCACCCTGACCAATGAAGAATTGGAAGATGGCAAATGTAATCGTTGCCATGGAACGGTAGAAAAGAAATTAAAAATGCAATGGAATTTGCGCCTTTCTGATTATGCGGAAAAATTACTCGAAGGTTTAAAAGATGTTGATTTCGATGAACGAATTAAAAAAGATGAAATCAATATGATTGGTAAATCTGTCGGGGCAGAGGTTGATTTTCGGGTCGATAACGACATTATGACGGTTTACACAACACGTGTTGATACTATTTTTGGTGTGACTTTCTGTGTGTTGGCGCCAGAACACAATTTGGTTCGCAAATGGCTGGATGAAGGCAAAATTCAAAATGCAGATGAAGTAAAAAAATATATCAAAGAATCAATGGCAAAATCTGAAATTGAAAGAACAGATGCAACCAAAGAAAAAACAGGTGTCGAATTAAAAGGTATCAAAGCAATAAATCCTTTCAATAACAAAGAAACACCAGTATTTATATCTGACTATGTGTTGGCAGATTATGGTTTTGGGGCAATTATGGCGGTGCCTGCACACGATGGTCGTGATTGGGCTTTTGCAAAGAAATTCGGTTTGCCAATAATTCCTGTGTTGGCGGGCGGTGATGTTGAAAGTGCTGCGTGGGAAACGGATGGAGAACATATAAATTCTTCTTTCTTGGATGGTATGGGTAAAGAAGATGCGATTGCGGCGGCCATTAAATATGGAACGGACAAAGGATTTGTTCGTGCCGCGACAAAATATAAATTAAAGGACTGGGGTTTTTCGCGTCAAATGTATTGGGGTGAACCTATTCCGCTAGTGTATTGTGATAAATGTGGGTGGCAATGTGTTCCGGAAGATTCGCTTCCAGTGCTGCAACCATATATGTTAGATTATAAACCAACGGACAACGGGGAAAGCCCTTTGGCGCGCGCAACAGATTGGGTAAATACCACCTGCCCCGTATGTGGTGGGGCGGCAAAACGCGAAACGGATACTATGCCTGGGTGGGCTGGGTCGTCTTGGTATTTCTTGCGTTATCTTGACCCAAAAAATGATAAGGAATTTTGCAGTCAAGAACAAATGAAAAATTGGATGCCAGTAAATCATTATAATGGTGGTCATGAACAGAATACCCGTCATTT
>JAKSTD010000078.1 GCA_024402755.1 Alphaproteobacteria bacterium | reverse complement strand
GCATTATCCAAATATTCCAGATTTTCTTCATCATGTAATTTGGTTGTGGCAACAACATCTTTGGCAGGCGGCATTTTTTAACCTTTTATTTCATCATTGGGAACAAGATTACATCGCGTAATGTTGGCTGGTCAAAAACAATACATGCCAATCTGTCAATTCCAACACCAACACCAGAAATTGGTGGAAAACCATGTTCCATCGCGCGAACGAAATCATTATCTGGGTTAAATGCTTCTTCATCACCATCAGCAATATTTTTCGCTTGTTCTTCAAAAGCATGTAATTGTTGAATTGGGTTTACCAACTCGGAATAGCCCTTGCTAAGTTCTGCACCAGCAACCAATAATTGATACATATCCAAACATCTGTCGTCTTTATCATTGTGACGCGCCAATGGCACCATATATGTTGGATAGTTATAAAGGAAAGTCGGCTGAATAATCTTGTCACGAATCTTGCGTTTATAAACATAATCAACCAGTGTCGGCAAAGATTTTAAATCTTCCAATTCAGACATCGGGAACATACCTTCATCAACCAATTTTTGGCGCAAAGTATCAACATTGTCAAAATCCAAAATATTGCACCCGAAAAATTCGTTCATTTTCGCAGTGTAATCAATCATTTCATATTTTGAAAAATCTAACTTGGTCCCTTGGTATTCAATCTGTAATGTTCCACGTGCTTTTTGAATCAGATTTTGAACCAAAGCCCATGTAAATTCAATGTTCTTTTTATAATCCCAATATGCTGCATACCATTCAATCATTGTGAATTCTTGCAGGTGCATTGCATCCATACCCTCATTACGGAAATCTTTGGCAACCTCATAAACCTTGTCAAAGCCAGCACCAATCGCTTCCTTTAAAAACAATTCTGGGGAAATACGCAACTGAAAATCAATATCCAAAGCATTATGATGCGTCATAAATGGTCTTGCCGCCGCACCAGACGCAACATTTTGCATAATCGGTGTTTCGATTTCCAAAAAACCATGTTCGTTCATAAATTCACGCAAATTCTGGGTCATTTTGAAACGACCAAGCAAAGCATTTCTGGAATCAGGATTAGAAATTACATCCAAATATCTCTGGCGATAACGCGTTTCCATATCTGCAAGACCATGATATTTTTCTGGCAATGGACGCAAGGCCTTGGACAATATAACATATTTCGACACACGCACAGTTAATTCGCCCGCAGTAGTGTGGTAAAGTGTACCGGTAATTCCAATAAAATCCCCAAGGTCTACATTGGCTTTCATAAATTTATAATCTTCTTCGCCTAATTCTTCGCGAGACATTGAAAATTGAATTTCGCCTTCGATATCATAAATGCGACCAAACATTAATTTACCCAACCAACGAAGCGCTGTAACACGACCAGCCAACACCACAGGTGTTTCATCAGCCAATTCGCGCGCATCTTTGATAGTATGAGAACGTTCAAATTTATCCTTCCAAACGACACCATCGCGTTTTTTAATATTTTCAACTTTTTGCAATCTGGCTTCTAATTCGTTTGTAGATATATTTGTATTTTCTGACATTTTCTTTTCCTTTTTTGGTTAGTATAAAAAAACGGGTGCATGGTTCAAGTGCGCCCGCTGTTGAATTTTGTGGTCGCACCTTTATCGTAAAGATTTTTTTATCAATTTCATATTCGTTTATCTTTTTTTTCGTATTACTTTATAACACGAATATTTTTTATTTTCAACAATAAATTCATTTTACACCGAATATTTTTCAAAAACCTTGTTTAATTGATTATGAACCTGGATTATCGTTGCACATTTTGACATGTGTTTTACTGATGTTGCGCCAATATAAGTGCAACATGAAGCAATCCCACCATTAATATCTTGTAAAACTTTATCTATCGAACCTGTATAAGGGATTAATAATTCGCGCCCTTCTGATGTTTTGTAATTCGACATTCCGCCAGCGAATTTGTTGTTAGCATATTCCGAAGACATCCCATAATATTGCTTGAAAAACTTTGTTTGAATTACACGCTTGCCGTCAATAATTTCATTTGTTTCAAAATGTTTTTCTATTACTGCGCCTTCGGCTTCGTCTGTGCCAGCAAACATACCACCAACCATAATAAAATCAGAATTCAAACAAAATGCCTTTGCGATATCACCAACATCCACGATACCGCCGTCTGCACAGATGTGTCCCCCGACAGAATGTGCAATATCCGCACATTCTAAAATCAATGATACCATTGGTGTTCCACATCCCGTTTGCTTACGCGTTAAACACGCAGAACCACTGCCAATACCACATTTGATAATGTCAGCATAATCCAATAGTTTAAGGCATATATCGCCACTGGCAATATTTCCAGCCATAATCACAGAATCTGGAAATTCATGACGAACACGTGCCAACACATCCAGTGCTTTTTGAATATAAAAATTAGGTGCATCGATACAAATATTACGCGGTGAATTCCAGCCATATTTTGATTCCAGTTCTTTTAATTTTTCAATTTCGGCATCAGTGTTTTTTAAACCGATTGTTATAAATAAATTATCAAGCGGGATATTTTCTTTTTTTGATTCTTTAATAAAGCCCCCTATTTCATCCACAGAATAATGTTTATGAAGTGTTGCAAACATACCACGCGCCAACAGTTTTGCCGCCACAGAAAAATTACCCACAGTTGCCATATTCGCATTAAAAACACCAAGGCCTGTTCTGGTTTGTCCATGTTTGAACTTGAAAATTCTTTGCAGATTAACATCTTTTCTGGAATTAAGGTTTATCCCCATTTTTGGTCTTATTAAAATATCAGAATAATCAAGGTTTATTTCGTGTAATATCTGTGTCATAAAAACTCCTTTATGTATGTTATTATAGCCCAAACCAAAGCAATATTTCAATAAATTAAATAACAATAAAAAATACTTGCATTATATAAAAAAGTATGTCAAAATAACCCCACACGCGGGCGTAGCTCAGTTGGCTAGAGCGCAACCTTGCCAAGGTTGAGGTCGTGGGTTCGAGCCCCATTGCCCGCACCAAAATTTTAAAAACCATCCGTTAGGGTGGTTTTTTTGTAAAAATTTTCACCCGAACGGGTGAAAATTTCTCGTGTCATTATGATTAAAACCATTTCCACGGTTGGAATGCACTAAGCAATCCCATTGCCTTGCGTTTATCTGCGATTGTGTGACCACAACGCGGACATACCAAGAATGGTTTAAGGAATGCATTAACCTTGCCAAACGCGATTACCCATATAATAACGCCCAAAACCCATGCAGCGATTACCAGTCCCCACGCAACATAGCCAAAATATTTATTCACTGTATTAGTCAATATCTGGACAACACCCAAATTTGATTTTTCCAAATCGTTATAGATTTT
>JAKSTD010000077.1 GCA_024402755.1 Alphaproteobacteria bacterium | reverse complement strand
TGAATTGAATCTTGTTCAACGATAGTTACGGTTGCGCCAAAGTTGCATATTTATAGGCATACAATGGAATTGTGCGCACTCCACCAAAAAAAATAAAAAAATGCCCGGCGAGGCATTTTTTATTTGAAACACAAGAATTTGGCGAGTTCGAAAGTCAATTTTTCTATTTTTAACTCCTATCTGGCACTTTCGAACTTTTTAATATGTATATTATTTTCGAACTAACAAAAACACCACATTCACAATAAAAACATGCTCTGAATATATTTATCGTTCATTATGGTTGGGGTGGTGGGCGAGATTTATAAATTAACTATTTTATCTATATTGATGTTTTTTACAAACATTTCATCGTGTGACACCAATAAGATTGCACCACGATATTGGTTTAGTGCATCTTCTAATATGGATATACTTTTGATTTCAAGGTTATTTGTTGGCTCGTCCAATATCAGCAAATCTGGCTGATTATTTCCACCCAGAATTGCAGCCAACGTTGCCTTTAATAATTCGCCACCTGACAATGTTTCGACTTTTTGCATTGACGCATCGCCACGAAAACCGAAATTCGCAGCAATCATATGTGCATCATGTTTAAGACATCCAGATACAGTCATTATATTTTCAATAATGTTTTTATTTTTATTCAGGTTTGATAAATCTTGGTTTATATGTGCGATTTTTCCAAATGTTTTGATGGTCCCCGATTGTTGTTTTAATTCACCATAAATAAGTTTTAATAGTGTTGACTTTCCAGAACCATTTTTTCCAACCAAATGCACCCTTTGGCCACCGCATAACGATAAGTTAAAATTATGAAAAATCGGTTTGTCTTTATAGGCAAAACATAAATCAGAAATTTGCACTAATTCCTTGCTGTAAAAAGGTTTGTTTGGAACCGGAATCTTAATTGTTTCATTTCGCATTTGTTCAGATAAAGATTTTTGCGAACTAATCTGTTCATCTAACTTTTTTTGAATGATTGAACGTTTTTTTGCCTCTGTCTCTATACTTTTTCCTTTTAATGCATTTTGTTCCAATCTGCTGCGACGCGAACTTGCAATTTCTTTTTGTTGTTTATATTCATGATGTTGCCGAGTATTTTGTGCGATGTTCAGTGAATTATTTAATCGGGCAATAGATTTTTGAGTGTTAGTATATTTGGAATACAGATTATCTGATTCAATCTGTTTTTGTTCCAAATAGAACTCATAATTTCCACCATATACTTTCAGTTTGCCATTTTGTAATTCAACTATCTTATCCACTTGTTGCAATAATTCCCTATCGTGCGAAACAATAACTGCGCCATGCGGATAGGCATTTAGTTGATTGAAAAACACTTGTTTTGCATCACTATCCAGATTATTGGTTGGTTCATCTAATAACAAAATATCGGCATCACTTTCAAATGCGCGCATCAGGGCAAACATTTGCTGTTCACCACCACTTTTTGAATCACTTGCATTTATTTGGTTCAACACATATACGCGTGTATCTTTATTTATATTGCCAGAATCAGGCAATAATTCCCCAGACAACAACTTTAACAAAGTTGTTTTGCCACATCCATTATCACCAATAATTGCCACATGTTCCTTATCCTTAAAAACGAAAGAAACATTATCCAACAAATTATTGTCGTTATATCCAAAAAATACTTTTGATAAAGAAATAGAAGCCATAATAAAACCCTTTTTATTGCAATTTAACAGACACACATTGCTGTGCGCGATTTATAAAAACTACAACATTACATACGCATCGGGTTTTATCCTTTTTTATTTAACGAGATTATTGTAGTACACAAAATTAAAAAATCAACTATTTTCAACTTGCATCTCGCCCACCGACCCCAACCACCCTTTGCATCTGTGATGCTATGGGTGGCAGGCCACACAGGCGGAGCAGTTATCGCGAAGGAGTGTCGCACGAAGTTTTAACGAAGTGTGACGAAATAGAGATTAAGAAATTCAACCCGCCAACAAAGGCAAGTTTTTATTTGATTCGCGATATATTTTGACTTATGATTATATTCACAAAAACAAAAGGTAAAATATGCGGCATTTTATATCTAATATCGTTTGTGGCTTTATTTGGTCAAAGCGGTTGCGTGACAAAGTTCGCACACGTATTCGCTTTCCACAAACGCGCGATTATATCCGTTATGTTCGCAAATTTGCTAAGAATATGAAGCAACGCAAAATGCGGACTTTGGTTGGATATGGCTGTAAAAATTTCATAGTTATTTTGAACAACAAACATGTATTCAAGTTTCCGCTTTTAAGTGATGGCAAAGAAATATCGATTCGTGAAAAACGAATTGTTGATGCGTTCTATGGTATTTCGCCAATAAAAATTCCGCTGGTAAAGGTTATTCCATATAAAAATATATACATAAGGAAATATGAGTTTGCAAATGGAACTTTGTTGACTGATATTCCACCAAGGGTGATTGCGCAGCATCGCGAACATATTGCAAAACAGATTGCGAATTTTTTGTATGTGATTGGAAAACAAGACCCAATAGAGATTCGTGATTTAAAACCAGATGCGGGTGCAAAGCCGGGGTTTTGTTACGGTTGGTTCCAAGGCGATTTTTGGCAAAATTTTATGTTGGATAAAAAAACTTTTGATATTACTTACTTCATAGATTGGGAACAGGCGGCGTTTGAAGATTGGCGGTCTGCGTTTTATATTGCGACACATAATTGGGATAAATTTGGTTATCGTGGGATTCCTATTGATATTATGTATGAATATTCAAAGTTGTATTTTCGGAAATCTGGGACAAAATAAATGCGAAAATTATTGATAAATATTTTATGTGGTTTTGTGTGGAATCGTAAAAAACGTAATATTTTGCGTATGGAATTGAACAACCCGATTCGTAAATGGGTTAAATTCGCAAAAAGTTTTTCTGATGAAAAACACCCAAAGATAAAAAACACCAGTGGTTATAGATGTGGGAATTTTGTTGTATGTGTTGACGACAGATGGGTTTTTAAATTCCCAATCAAGACAGATGGCAAAGAAATATCGATTCGTGAAAAACGAATTGTTGATGCGTTGCGTCCAATATCCCCGATAAAAATTCCAGAAATGGAAATATTAGATTTTGAAGGTTTGGCGGTCAGAAAATATGAATTTATCAAAGGTGTTGGATTTCATAAATTACCACGTGAAAAACAAAATAAAATCGCAGATAAAATTGCCACGCAGCTGGCGAAATATTTGTATGAAATTGGTTGTGCAGACCCGGTTGAAATTCGTGATTTGAAATCTAGACCGACAGACAAGACGTCAATTATGCACGGTTGGTGTCAAAATGATTTGTGGGATAATTTTATAATGGATGAAAAAACTTTTGATGTGATTGCCATCATAGATTGGGAAGGGGCGGGTTTTAATGATTTTTATGGGACTTTTATTAATGGGACCGGAAATAGTGCGGTGAAAATTGCTTTGTTA
>JAKSTD010000076.1 GCA_024402755.1 Alphaproteobacteria bacterium | reverse complement strand
AGTAATGAAATTTGTTTTCCTGCAGGAATTTTGCAATATCCATTTTTTGATATGTCTGCGGACGATGCGTTTAATTACGGCGCGATTGGTTCTGTAATTGGACATGAAATGACACACGGGTTTGACGATTCTGGGCGACATTTTGATATGGATGGTAATATGAAAGATTGGTGGACTGAAAAGGATGCAAAACTTTTTGAAGAACGCACAAATTTGATGAAACAACATTTTAATAATATTATTGTTGCCCCAGACACACATGCAAATGGTGAATTTACATTGGGTGAAAATTTGGCAGATTACGGCGGAATAACGATTGCGTTTGAAGCATATAAAAAATATGGTGAAAAAAGCGAAGATGCGATTGGTTTAACAAGCGACCAAAGATTTTTTGTGGCATACAGCATGACAGAGGCAGCTAATATTCGTGATGAAGAAATCTTGCGCCGAA
This sequence comes from Alphaproteobacteria bacterium, assembly GCA_024402755.1. Taxonomy (GTDB): domain Bacteria; phylum Pseudomonadota; class Alphaproteobacteria; order Rs-D84; family Rs-D84; genus Enterousia. Next base: position 3,057 of record JAKSTD010000076.1, on the reverse strand, counting down.
CCAAGATGGATGAACATTCGTTATCGCGTTGGCGCGTTAACGGAATATTGCCACATGTCGAGGCATGGTATGATGTATACAACATAACACCAAATGATAAATTATACATCACCCCCGAAAAACGTGTAAAATTATGGTAATAAAAAAACCGGCAAAAGCCGGTTTTTATTTCCCAGAAACGCTTTTACGAAATTCTGCGCTGGGGCGGAAAGATGCAACGCGTCGTGCAGATATTACCGCCGGAACACCCGTTTTTGGATTGCGCCCGATACGTGCGGACTTAGATAATATTTTAAATGTTCCAAAACCGGTGATTTTGACATCTTCGCCGTTAACCAAAGATCGTTCAATTTCATCAAAAATAATATCAATCATTTTATAAGAATCTGCAACCGTCAAACCAAAACGGTTTTTAATTGCGTTTGCTAAATCAAGGCGGGTTATTGTTGCCATTATAAAATCCTTTTGTCACAATTATACAAAAGGTTTTTAATATTGCAATTACTAAATGTTGATTTATTTTTTTATTGGTATAGAATTACGGCTGAGTCCTCATAGTTCAACAGGATAGAACAAATCCCTCCTAAGGATTAGATGCAGATTCGAATTCTGCTGGGGACGCCACCGTAGCCCATCGGGCGAAGGCGGACGGAAAGTACCAGAATTAAAATCAAAGGGCAAACAAATATGAAAAATCGTGCCGTAAAAATTGGAATTATTGCATCACTTTTACCACACTTGTTTTGTTGTGTGTTGCCGATAGTGCTTTCTTTGATTAGTTTATTTGCACCAGAAATTGCGCACACACCGTTTATACCAGAATCGGTTGAACCGTGGTTATTTGTGTTTTCTGCATTAATGTTGGTTTTGTCTTGGATTTTGGTATTGCGTGATTGTCCATGTGCAGAATGTGAAGCGGAAAAATCTCATAAAACACAGAAAATTATTTTATCAATTATAACAGTCGTTTTCGTTATCAGTATCTTTTTGCATATAATTATGCACTAATAGCTTACGCTCAAATTTGTTGGTAAAGAGATAACCGCATCCGTTGCAGTGGCTCCTCTAACATACAAACCAAAAACTAAAGTGCCTATTTCATCACCGTTCAAAGTATCAATAGCATTGGTATTCGTGTAATAACATTGTGCGACTGTTGTTGGACTTTCTAAATCTGCGGTATCAAAATTCACATTATCTGGAACATAAAAGTATGTGCCAGTGGTGTCTTCGAATTCCTGCATATAACAATCAGCAAAGGTGTGAAAATCCCACGAACCTTGAATTACCAAATTATTACTATCCAATTCAACGGTTGATTTTGGCACATTTGCACCATTTGGGCAAGGAACACATTTTCTGTCATATTTTCGCGGATGACAGACATTATTTAAAATGGCTTCCCGGTCTGATGAGTACTGTGAATACGATGCTGGCGCAATATTTCCTTCTTCGTTAATAGATGATATAGATATTAAATTTTCTGTTTTTTTAAAAAAGATTCGCATTTGCTCGTATAAATCTAGTATATCATTGCTGATGTAATAATTTCCGGTTGTTTTATAGGTAATTGAATGAGAAACAGAAGTGGAACCGGTGGTGGTCCCATTTGGAACCTTGGCGGGTTTCAGCCAATTAAAACCAACACGATAATTACCACATGCGGCAACATATTGTCCCGCCGGACAAAGGGTTATCACAGATGCGGCATTTCGAGATGCAGAAAAACCAGATTGTTGTACCTGGGTTATTATATCTTGGTCAGTAACATCATCTATTGAGTTGTTGTCAGCATATAATTCTGCTTTGACACTAGATTCAAGGTCGTTGTTTGCGACGTAAACTGGTGGTGCGTATGCATCGCTAACAAAGCCCTGGTATAAAAACACCAAGGTCCAAGCAAAAAACTTTCGCAAAGAATCGCGGTTAGACATCATTTCTTTTTCTCTGCAATAACATTTTAATATATTTTGCATTTTTATATCAAGAAAAAAACAAAAAGTGCTTGCATTTATTCTTGTAATTTTTCTATAATCATTTTGCGAAATAAGAAAGGAGTTTTAAACATGAAAAGATTACTATTCGCTTTGATGGGGTTGGCTTTTGTCGGTGGTGCAAATGCCGCAGATATCACAATTTTTTATTCACCAACATGTCCACACTGTCATCATGCGCGTGATTTTATCGGCTCTTCGTTGATATACGAATACAATGATTTAAAGGTATCAGAAATCAACATTATGAACATGGATAATCGTCAGGCCTTTGTTGATGCATTATTCAAATGCGGTTATCAAAAGGGTGGTGTCCCTGTTTTGGTTATTGGTGAAAAGTGCTTCCAGGGGTATGCTGATGCTATGCAGAACGATTTGCGTGCTGCTGTCGAAGCGGATTTGACAGATGAACAAAAGGCATCCGCTGCTGCAAACAAGGCAGAAATGGCAAAAGACAAAGATGCTTTTGTTGCTGCGCACGCAGATAGAAAAAATGCAATATCTGAAAAAGAACCTGTAAAAAAAAATTAAACAATAAAATCGCAAAATCTGTCGAAACAATTCTTTTGACAGGTTTTGTGATGTTGTTATTTGTTGGATTATTTTTTGTCGTATTCAAAAAGAAAAAATAAGGCGCAACTATGTTTGATTTAACTATACTTGATTATATTTACATAGTGATTGTAATTGCTTCCACAATTTGGGCTACTGTTCGTGGTGGCGTATATGAAACAATCGCAACATTGTCGTGGATTGTTGCGGCTGTGTCGGCACGTTTCGCATCGCCGTATTTGGATGGTTTGTTGCAGAAATGGTTTAACGTTCCCGATTCCACAGTGGTTACTTTGGTGGTGTCTTATTTTATTGTGTTTTTTGTTATTTTGGTTATTGTGGGATTTATAAATCACAGAATACGCGAAAGAATCCAGGATAGTTTTTTATCTGTTGTGGATAAAACTTTGGGTGTAATATTTGGTATATTGCGCAGTATCATCGCCATCGGTTTTATTTATTACGCGATGCTCTGGTATTATTCTGATATGCCACGTGGTTTGCCAACATG
>JAKSTD010000075.1 GCA_024402755.1 Alphaproteobacteria bacterium | reverse complement strand
AAATTAAAAGAACAACAAAATTTTTCAGAATCTGATAATTATCTCCTTGAATCAGATATTTTTGAAGATGATCAATTTTCAAAGCAATTATTAGAAAGACAGCGTAAAGAATTGGAAAAAATGTCTGTGCGTTTTGTGATGGATGATTATACGCAATTCTTGAAACAAGAATATCCTGTCAAGGTTCATGAAAAAACATTTAACAGATTTATCGCGAAATAATCAAAAATAGAAGGTTTGTATAGGATGATAAAATTTACAACACCAATAGACTTTGTTTTTAAAGACATATTAGAAATACAAAAAGATGAAAAAGAACTTGGACTGATTAAGGCTTGTAAAAATTTAGTTCGTAGATACGGTGATTCTTTAAACATAGAAGCCAAATACAGCGAAAACATTTATTATAATACGGACAGTTTTTTTGTGAACAACGGTGGGGATAACATTTTTAAGCTGTTTGTAAAACAAGATGATTTGGGTGCTGATTACACATTGCAGTGTCAGACTTATGGTATATATGGTGATGAAAGATATAGACATAAAAGAAATTTAAAAATTTTGCACAGGATATTGAAAAGAAAAGCAGAAAATCAAAAGAAGATGGTTGCTTTGCGAAATGAAGCGGTGCAAAAAATCAATAATAGTATCGAAGTTATTAGACAATATGAAAGATAAAAATCGTCCAATCGGGCGATTTTTGTTTTGAAACTTTTTGATTCTTTATATAATAGGGGGATGCAATCGCACATATTTTTACACCAGATAATGGCGTATTGGTTGGGCTTTTGCGGGGTGGGGTGATTGCAAAAAAAAATAAACCTCTTGTGGGACAATGTGGAAATGTGTCGTGGAATGCGCGTCTTGATTCTCAACTTGGTGTGTTTCACTGGGATGCAGAAAAAAATTTATCTGCACCACTTATATTTAATACTGATTTATTGAAAATAATGAATTCTGCTTTTTCTCTGATTTATTCGTTGGTGCCAGAACGTGAATCTTATGAACATCTTTATAACAAAACTTTTGATTTATTATCGAATTTATCGATGTGTGATAATTCTTATGATTTATATTTAAATTGGGAAATAGATTTGTTGCGCGATTTGGGGTATGCGCTGGATTTAACAAAATGTTCCGGATGTCAAAAAACAGAAAATCTTTGCTATCTTTCACCAAAGACAGGGCGGGCAGTGTGTGCTGATTGTGGTGCGCCATACGTTGATAAATTATACAAATTGCCAATCAATCTAAATGTGACAAAACGGTTTGTTGACAATGTTTGTAAAATGCACGGAATTGAAATTCCAATGGCAAGAAAAATATTATAATTTATAATTTTTTTTTGTTGCATGATGCGGTTTTTTTTTCTAATATCCCATTGTTCAACTAACAAAGGAGAAAATTATGTTTTGGACAATCGTAACTGTAATTATCCTGTTGGCGGCAATCGCGCTTTATATGTTTGGTTGCAAACAAGACGGCAAGAAAGCTGCTTCGGATACAATCGTAAGCAAGGGTATATCTGCGATTGCAATCGTGTTGATTGCTTTCAGTGTATGCCGTTTGTTCACCCCTACATATTTGTTGCACACAAATCCTGCGATTTTGCAAGAAATGGTGCAGAACATGCAGGCACAGCAAGAACAAGAAAAAAACAAGGTCGTTCGTAAATATGTTGCTAAACATGCAGACGAAATGATTGGTAGTGCACCAATCGCGGGTAATGTAGATGCCAAGAAAACAATCTTCTTGTGGTCTGATTATTCTTGCCCATACTGCCGTCGTGTTCATGCTGAATTGGCACGTGTGTTGAAAGACCGTGATGATGTTCGCCTTGTGTTGAAAAATTTCTCTATCCATGGTGCATTATCTGATGCCCCAGCAAAGGCAGTTATTGCTGCTAAAATCCAAGACAATGCAAAAGCAGCAAAATTGGATGAATTGTTGATGGCAAAAGAATATTACACTCAAGACGATATGAAAGACCAGGCAAAATTGCCAGAAAAGATTCATGCAAACGTTATGAAATTGGCAAAAGAAGCAGGTCTTGATACAAAGCAGTTGGAAAAAGACATGGAAGGCGATGTTGTCAAAGCAGAATTGCAAAATGTTCGTGAATTGGCACAACGTTTCGAAATCAGCGGAACACCATATTTAATCATTGGTGACAAGGCATTCCCTGGCGCAATTCCATATGCAAGAATTATCGAAGCTTTGAAATAATTCTTTGATAATAAAAGAGAAAAAACACCTGCAATCGCAGGTGTTTTTTTATTGCTTTTGATGTAAAAATAATCTATCCTATTTTTTGAACAAGGGTTTCATAAAAAAGGGGAAAAATAATATGAAGAAACTTTTAACTTTGACATCTGTGTTGGTTTTGGCTGCATGTGGACAAAATGCAAAATATCAAGAAACTGGTTTATTGTGTGAAGATGCAAATCATAATTCAGCAACTGCTGAAATTACATTGGATGTGACCGCAACAGATACTACCGCGAACATCGTTGTTAATGGCGAAAATATTGCTTTGACAGCAGAAGCACAACAAGAAGGTTCAAATATGATTGCATATTATGGAACCAATGCCAACAATGAAAAAGTAAAATTAAATATTGTTTTGCCAACAGAAGAAGGGCAAGAAGTAAAATATATGTTGGGCGTAAATTCAGACGAAACAACATACGGTTGCGTTAAAAAAGTTGAAGAACCAGCAACAGATACTGCTGCAAAATAAAACCAAATTAAAATAAAAAAACACCGCCCAAATGGGCGGTGTTTTTTATAAAATCCTATTTGTCCCACACAGGGGAAATTATTGCTTCGGCGCTCAGGGGGACTGATAATTTTGTCACGGTTTCCATCGCTGTTTTGATTTCTTTCGCAAAATGTTCCGCCATTGATTCCACACATTCAAATATGATTTCGTCGTGAACCTGTAATATCATTTTTATTTTATCAATATTTGGTGCGACTATCTTGTTATATATTTCAACCATAACGCGGCGCATTATGTCTGCTTCGAAACCCTGAATCGGCGCGTTGATTGCTGCGCGGGTTGCGTATCCACGCAGGCGGGGACTGGATGCTTCGGGTATTTCTATTCTGCGTCCCCACGGTGTATAAACACAATGATTTTCCAAAACAAAGTTAGTTATATATTCAATATAGTTTTTTATTTCTGGCAGACCTGCCATATACGAATCGATAATCTTTTTTGCTTCGTCACGTGAAATGTTTAATTGATTCGCCAAACCAAACGCAGATATTCCGTATATAATTGAAAAGTTTATGGTCTTTGCCGCGCGCCGTAAGTCCTTTGGAACGATAGTGCTGTCTGGAATCTTGAATATTTTTCGTGCGGTTTGTTCGTGAATGTCCAGACCCGCGTTAAAAGTATCTTTGAACATTTGAACATTTGCAACCTCTGCCAGTAATCGCAGTTGAATTTGTGAATAATCAATCGCAATTAATGTTTTACCAGGTTCAGCAACAAAACATTTCCTTATTTCTTCGCCCAGTTCCGTTTTTATCGGGATGTGTTGCAGGCTCGGATTTCGACT
>JAKSTD010000074.1 GCA_024402755.1 Alphaproteobacteria bacterium | reverse complement strand
TTAAATTTGTTTTTGTGTTTTCATTAGAAGCAATTTGTTCTAGTATTTTTTGCCGTTCATTTTTTGCGTTTTTTTTGGAATTATTATAATCCAATATATTTGTTACATCTGATACTAATTGTCCCATAAAAATCTCCCTTTTATATTAAATATTTACCTTCTGTTGTTATTGATAATATTGTAACAGGTAATTGTTCGTTGCTGGATATCGACCACAATGGTTCTATTGTTTCACGTTGAACTCCTAATAAATTCATTGATAAATCACCTGTGTATCCTTGACTGGTTTCACCATACGCATAATTAGGTATTTCCATACGGTAATTATTCACGAATAATGTCTTTGTATTCATTACCCGCAAAGATATTTTGTTCAAACGAATTTTCTTTGGCGCATGTCCGTTAACAATCATCGGTAAAGCGGACACTCGGTATGCAAAACCATATTGTCCAGAATCGTTCAAACAAGAATTATCAAATTTTTCAAGGTAATTCGTGTTGCCGCGTTTTACTATGACGTATGTTTCGTTATTAATAACAGAAACATATTTAAATTGCCCATCTGTGGTATATCTGGCCCATGCCGCGATTTCCGTATTTGCATATTTATTAAGCACTGCCATATAACCATCATTCATAACAACAAATAATTGATGCGCAAATTGATTATAAGCCATACTGACTGGATTATTCATCAAATGCTTTGAATATGTACATAAATCTGTAGCATTGTATTTTTCATTTAATGTGTCTAAATCTAATTCACGAATATCTTTACCAGATGCAGAAACAAAGACCGTAGAACCGTCTATTTGTTGTGGGGGCAAAAAACTAGATGTTATACATCCCACAGAAGTGTGTTGTTTTATGTCAACATTTGATGGACGTGACGGCGAATGTGAGATTGCCCATTCACCAATCGAAGTCAATATTTGTAATGCATAACTGCTGACTATCGCACATATTTGATGATGTTGTGCAGATAACAAAGTAGCAAAAATAGCTTCATCTTCTAGACCTGTCCCTACATCAAAATTATTATATTCGCCTATTTTAGACATCCAGATACTATTCGGGACAGACGGGGTTCCGCCAAACACTAATCTGTTTTGATGAAAAGAAACAGATACGGGCCAACCACGTTTGTCACCAAAAGCCGCTTCATACCAATCGGACACGGGATTATCTGGCACAGTATAATTGCCATTTGTATAAACCGTTGCTATGCGCGCAGATTGAACAGATGCAACAACCCATTGTTTGTTATTTGCTAATAATCTTGTTCCAACCCATGTATTGTTCCACATATCTGCATTAGCCGTAAATATCGCATAATTATTATCTTCATCACTGCGTGTGATAGTAATAGCGATGTTCGCAGTATCTTCAAATCGCATAAAAGGTATATTTATACTGACATCTGTATTCATATAAAAATCAAAAATCGCAAGATTAAATCCAGATGCGGTCTTGGAAAAAATACGCGGATTATAATTTGGATGCACGAAATATATTTCATTGAACCTTTGTGCGAATTGCAATTTTTTTAATTCTGTAGCATGCCAAGGTGCCAATAAAGTTGTAATTTTCACATCATTTTGAAAAACATCTATTGAACTTTCACAAATTACTAATAAATATTTTTCTGATTCGCTTATCACAAATGGGACCAATATAGAATTACTAGCGACATTTTTAATTTTTTTAAGCCCCGCTCTGCGCTTTAATCCGCCTGATTGCAAAACATCCATATTTTCTAGCATTGATACACCAAAGATATTATTAACTGCATAAAATTCTGGGGATATTTCACCACTTGAAAAAGCATATTGTGTTTTAATAAAATTTCCCATAATACAATCCTTTGGTTAAAATCTAGAATTAATCAAAGAAAAATCATCTATGTTTGATTGACGCGATAAAGTGCTGTCCACGAATTTCGCAGATTGATATTCTGATTCATATAAAGAAGTCATTACCCGCAAAATATTTACATCGCCCAATATCGGAATACAAAATTCTACTGCTAGCTTCGCCGCAACCAAGGTGGCAAAATATCCAGGGAATTTTTCTGGTTCTGTTTTTACTATGGCGGATACTTCCAAAGTATCACTGTTTGTGATAATTTTATCTCCATTAATTTTGCCTTCGCATTTCAATATACGCAAAACATCCGCTGGAATCAAAAAATCACCATCATCGTTTCTTTGTAAAATTAAAGATTGTGTCGCAAAGCGCCAAGGAAACATTGCCAGTAAAGTTTCTACGACAGGATCAAACAAAGTTCTTGCCAACTGTGCTGTGGCTGAATCTTCCCGCCAAGATTGAATCGGTTTTTCACCCAATTTTAATAAAGCCATTGAACATAAATCTATTTTTGTAAACATAATCTTTCACCATTTATTAAAAAAACGGGCCGTATAAGCGACCCGTTATATGAACAAACAAAACAAATTAAGATAATGCACCAACAGTGACAACACCCGATGAAACAGTTATTGCTTTGATTGTCGCGCCATCTGACCCGTTAATCAAAATAATATCTCCGCTGTTCATCAAACTATTCACACTGGAAAAATATCCCGAAGCAATGATAGTCGCCAAAGTTGCGCTTTCTTTGTAATGCCACAAAGTAAAACCGTTTGCATATGCAATTACAGACAAATTTTTATTTTGAAAAGCCATTTTGTTTCCTTTTGGTTATAATGTTAAGCTGCATCATCATCGCATTTGATACGAACAATACCTTCGGCATCAATTAAAACAGCGCCTTGGGACATGCTGTTGCTGATAACGTGCGCAGCGCGTTCACCATGCGATGTAATATCTGTCTTAACGTGTTGACCACATGCATGACCAATACTTGATGCGTGATAGATAAAGCAATCGCGGTCATCTGTGCTTGCCAAAGGCAATCCATTGCACAAAATCCAATTAACACCTAACCATTTTCTAGATTCACATCCATCAACCAAAGGCGTTGAATTTCCAACATAATCAGCAGAAACAAATTCAGATATTTTCAACAACTCATTCCATTGATGAACACCGACAACCGCAAATCTGCGACCATCATCTGGAACATCGTTTGTGTTTAATTTTTCCAACGCGGACATAATAAGGGCTTTTGTCAAACCTGTTGAATAATCACCAACATATTGTGTTGCATTATTCATCGCGGCAATGATTAATTCATCTGTCTTGCGACCCAATGCATAAGCACCAGCAGAAGCAACGACACGACGTTCGTCAACATTAGTTTTTAATTCATCCAAAGCATCAACCCAATCGCCCGCATAATAATCTTGTAAAGTGCATTCCACTGGTGTGTGATTCAAATTCATAACCGGCACAATACCATGACGCGATTTTGTGCTTGCAATACCTTTGCCAACCTTTTGGAAAGTTGTAGATGTACCTACAACCCCAGATTTACTGCGAATTGTAGAACGCAATTTTGTGCCCATTTGCTGATAAGCCAAATGAACATCTGCTTCAAATTGTTTTATAAACACTTGATCTACAGAAAGAGACATAAGAAATCCTTTTGTTTAAGTTAAAAAAATTCGATAAAA
>JAKSTD010000073.1 GCA_024402755.1 Alphaproteobacteria bacterium | reverse complement strand
AATGCAGATATTGTTGTTTCTGAGACAAATGACGCCAAGAATACTTTTTCGTTAAAAATGTTTTTGCGTGATCAAATGGGACTTGGAAATATGACGGTTGTGTTTGATAAAAATCCTGTGAAATTAAATTCTTGGTCTGTGGTAGATGCTACTTCGAATAAAACAGATGTGGTATTTAAAGATTTGAAAACAAAAACGGATTTTGGAAAAAATTATTTCCAGTTGTCTCGACATAAGACTGTATCCACCAGTGGTGGCGATGATTTCTATGACTAAGGTATGGTATGTTCGGTATAAGTTGGACTGAATTTTTAGTAATTTTGTTGATAGCAATTTGTGTTGTGCCGGCGAAATATTGGCCTGATGTCGCAAGGTTTTTTGCACGTGTTGTTAAGTATATTCGCAATATAATTTGGAAAATTACTGATTTTTCAGAAAATCTGCAACATCGTATAGATTTGGAAAAACCTATTGATGATTTGTTACAAAATTCTGTGAACGAAATGTTTGGGGAAAAAACAAAAAAATCCAAGAAAAGTGTTGTTAAAAAGGTGCGTAAAAAATGAAGATGACTTTGATGCAACATTTTGCGGAATTGCGGCGCAGAATATTGTGGTGTGTGTTGATTTTTGCTTTGGCTTTTTGTTTGGGTTGGTTTGTTTCGCCGTATGTAGAATTATTTTTAACCCAGCCTTTGTTAAAGGTTTGGGATGATGCGACATTGCTCTATACGGGGGTTTCCGATGGGTTGATGATTCAGTTCGCTCTGGCAACATTGGTTGCGTTGATGATAACTGTGCCGTTTTTGTTGTGGCATATTTGGGCGTATATTGCGCCGGGTTTACATAAAAATGAAAGACAGTTTTTAATACCTATATTTTTATTGTCACCGATATTGTTCGTTATTGGGGCTGGATTTGCCTTTTATGTTTTGTTTCCAATCGTTTTTAAATTCTTTTTGGAATTAAATGAGGCGGCATATGTCCCAACAGTGTTTATCCCCGCTATGACTGGGTATTTGGCGTTTTCTGTTGGAATGTTAAAGGTTTTTGGTGTTGCTTTTCAATTACCTTTGGTTTTGGTTGGGTTGAACAGAATAGGGGTTTTGTCGAGAGAATCTGTGATAAAAAGTCGCAGATATGTTATAGTCGCGGTGTTTATATTGGCTGCGATATTAACACCGCCAGATGTTGTGTCCCAGATTTTGTTGGCGATACCAATGTTGTTGTTGTTTGAAATCAGCATATTGTTTATGCGAAGGGATGATGCATAAATTCTTTTTTTGTTATCTGTTTTATGATATACTTTCTTGTATGAAAATGTATAGGCTGTGTTTACATGTGCTTTGTTTTTGTGCACTGGTTTTGTGTGCATGTGATTTGCAACCAAAAATCGCTTCGATTCCAGATAATATCGGTATGTTTATTGAAACACGTTATCCTGCATTATTGGCAGACCCACAAAGTCAGCCAGAAATATATAATTCTGCGGTCACAGATTATGGTGTTTATGCATCACCTGAATTGTATGGTTCTGCTAATATAGATGATTATGTTTTATATGCCAGTGTGGATGACTATGTTTTAACCCCCGAAGAAAAAGTTATCAATGTTGATACGGGTAAAGAAATTATTGATGAAGAACAAGACGAAGATTTTATTGATGATGAAATTATGTCTGAATATTTGGTTGTTCCTGTATACGGCGGAAATACTGTTCTGGATGAAATTGCCGAAGAACAAAAAGAACCAGAAACCAAACATGAAGAAATCACACAAAAAACATTTGTTCCAAATGAAAATAATAAACCTTTGGATGGCGAAGTGGTTGTTGTCGAACGTGGCGATACATTGTACGCATTGGCACGCAGAAGCAATACCACGGTCGCAGATTTGGCAAAATTAAATGATTTAAAGGAACCGTATACTTTGTCAATCGGGCAAAAATTAAAGTTGCGTTCTGTAAAATCTGTTGAAAAAACGGTTGAAAAACCGATTCCCAATGTTATTTCTGAAGAAAAAGTAAAACAAATCAAAGCAGAAAAAACAAAAGATGTTGTCGTCAAAGAAACAATAAAGCCAACATCCACAAAACGTGTTGATTTACAAGAAATCACAGTGGCAAAAGGCGACACTTTGTATTCTTTGTCGCGCAAATACGAAATCCCGGTTAATGATTTGGCGGTTATGAATAAATTGTCTGCGCCGTTCACTTTGTCTGTGGGACAAAAATTAAAAGTCCCGAAACTTAGTAATGTTCAAACCAAGGCGGCTGTGGTTGTGAAGAAATCTGTCACACAAAAAACAGATAAGAAAATTACACCGGCAAAAACAATAAATACTAAGTCAAAGCCAGAAAAACAACCGGATACAAAAGTTAAAGAAACACAAAAAACGAAAACAAAAACTGAATCAAAAAATAATTCACAAAAAATAGTGGCGCGGTCCAGTTCAAAGTTTTCTTGGCCTGTGCGTGGAAAGATTTTGTCTGGATATGGACCGAAAAATGGTGGTTTGGTTAATGACGGTATAAATATTTCTGCGCCGTTGAATACGGTTGTCAAAGCCGCAGAAAATGGTGTGGTTGCGTATGCTGGTAATGAGGTTAAAGGTATGGGAAATTTGATTATTATTCAGCACAGTGACGGTTGGATGACGGTTTATGCTCATTTGAATTCTATGGATGTTCGTCGTGGTGCGCGTGTTAATGTGGGACAACCAATCGGCAAGATTGGAAAAACTGGTAAGGTTGATAAACCGCAATTACACTTTGAAATTCGCAAGGGGACTAAATCATATAACCCGACAAATTATTTGAAAAAATAAGGGCGGGGATACCGCCCTTGTTTTTTACTGTCTTAATGTGCCCCATGCGGCTTTGTATCCGCCATCGCGCGTAAGAATTATTTTTGCATTATTTAATTGTGTTGCTGTTAACCCGCGGACAATATAAGTTTGTTGTAATCGGTCGCCAGCATTATTTACTGATAGTTTTGGCAAATCAACTGACATTGCTTCCATTGCACAGCAGGTATTATCATTGCATGAGCCGCATTGATAAATTTGGGCTGTATATGTTGTGTTTGGACGCAGATACACTAAATCTGTGGTCATTTGCAATCCGTCGTTGGTTTCTGTGAACCAAATAGCACCCATTTCTGCATCGCCACCTTGGGAACTGCGGGTTGCCATATTTGCTTTTACTTTTTTCACATCAGAGCCAGAATATGTCTGTTGAAAGACTACTGGTTGCCCGTCGTGCATTTTTTTGTCATGTTTTTTGTGCATTTTATCTTTTTTGTGTTGTTGATGATATGCGCCATGGTCGTGTGTTTGTGTTGGACATGTTGTGCAAGCACTGGTTAGCAAAGTGACAGCACAAAGTGATGTCAGTATAAATAAAGTTTTGTTTTTCATAATTTTCTCCTTTTATGGGTTTACAGATATATTTTATATCAAAGTATTTGAAATATCGTCAGGTTTGAATCCCTAAGGTTTTTTTGATAAAACTTGCATTTTATGGAAAATGGTATATAATCCGTTGCGATAAAGTTCTGGATGCATAGCTCAGTTGGTAGAGCAACTGACTCTTAATCAGTGGGTCCAGGGTTCGAGTCC
>JAKSTD010000072.1 GCA_024402755.1 Alphaproteobacteria bacterium | reverse complement strand
CGACTGGACAGGCGGCCCGTGTTCGTGCTGGTCTGTAAATAAGTTGTGTGTATCCGTCCGTCGTTCGCAATTTCGTGTGGCAGGGCATCTGCATAAGTTCCTGCCAATTTCGCAACGGAACGCCAATTTAAAACCTTTTCAATTATTGGGTGAACATCAACCAATTCATTTAAAACATTTGCGTCCGTAGAACCTTTCTTACGATTTGGCAGGTGCAATTCGTCAAATAACACAACTGCCAGTTGTTTGGGACTGCCCACATTGAATTCGTGTCCCGCCAATTCATAAATTTCAGATTCTAATTTTTGTAGTTGTTTATGAAATACCCCAGATAATTGATTTAATCTGTCGCGATTTACAGCAACACCATATTTTTCCATCAAACATAAAATCGGGCAAAGCGGCAAATCACAATTTTCATACAATTTGCGTAATTTTTCATTCGCATTTAATTGTGGGCGCAGCAGATTATAAAGTGCCATTGAAATAATAGAATCTTCGCCAGAATATTTTGTAGCGATTTCAATCGGCAGGGTTTCAAAATGTCTGTCGCAATCTTTAATCTTTGCATCAAATAAATCAGAAAATTTTATATTTTGGTGGTTTAAATATTTTTCAGCCAATTCATCCAGCCCGTGTCCGTGTAATGTTCCATGCAAAGCATAAGACAACAACATCGTATCATCAATCGGTTTTATTTTTGTTATATCCCACCCCATGTTATCAAGTATATGTAAATCGTATTTTATATTGTGTGCGATTTTTGTTATGTGTGGGTTTGTAAATATCGGCCAAAGTTTTTTGTATACCTCATCAATCAATAATTGATTTGATGCCAAAGAATCGCTGCCGAACAAATCTGCCGACTTTGTAATATGGCGAATTGGTATGTATGCGCCATGTGTATCATCGTATGCCAATGATATTCCAACAATTTTGTCATCGATTTGGTTTAATCCAGTTGTTTCTGTATCAAAAGCAACAACATCTTTGATATGTGATAAAAATTCATCCAAATCTTTTTCGTTTGAAATTGTGGCGATATTCATTTCACCGACCGCTGAAGTTTGTTTTGAGGGGGCAGGAATATCAACAACCGGGCATACAGATTTTTCATATTCAGTTATATGCGGTGTGCAAGTTAGTTTGTCGTCTGGAAAAAGTTTTTCAATTTTTGCAACCAAAGATTTGCTTTCGATTTTGTTTTGAACAAAATCAACAGCATTTTTTTTGTTAAAACAAAAAGGTTCGATTTTTAAGCCATCTAAATCTACATCACGTTTTAATGTGACCAGTTGTTTCGATATAAATGCCTTTTCACGATTGTCGGTCAATAAATTGCGGATTCTATCATTTTTAACCAAATCTAATTTTGTGTATAAATTGTCCAGCGAATTAAATTCATTTATTAACTCTGCTGCTTTCTTTGGACCAACACCTGGAATGCCCGGAACATTATCCGAAGAATCACCCATCAAAGATTGGACATCAATGACTTGATTTGGTTTAACACCGAATTTTTCCAGAACCTCTTTTTCGCGAATTTCTTTGTTTTTCATTCCGTCATAAAGAAACACACAATCAGATACCAGTTGCATCAAATCTTTATCGCCAGTAATTATTCGTGTTGAATCAACCGTTTCACAATTATTTGTTGCGATTGTTGCGATTACATCATCTGCCTCTACCCCGGGGATACAAAGCACAGGTATTCCCATTTCATGAAGACCAATGCGAATTAATTCGCTTTGTGTTATTAAGTCCGCCGGTGTTTCAGAACGATTTGCTTTATAGGCAGGATAAATATCTTGACGGAAACTGATACGCGACGCATCAAACACGCACACGAAAGAATCTTTTGATTTGGCGGTCGCCAATATTGGTAAAATCATATTGAAAAAACCATATACTGCGCCAGTGGGCATACCATCAGAACGTGTCAAAGCGCTATGCACCCCATAGTATGCCCGAAAAACCAAAGAGTTCCCGTCAATTAATGTTAGCATCTAAACCCTTTTAGAATATATAACGCACCTTGGCACGGATGTTATATTGCAACATATCTGGGGTTGAACCTGTGGCATCAATTTCATAAATGTTTGGTGCATATAAAACGCGTCCTTCGACATCAAATTTAATAGGAAGTGCCAAAACATCAATCGTTGCGCCTAACATTGCCTGGTATGCGACTGTTGAATCAATGCTGTTTTTTAATTTGATATCGTCTTTGGTGATTTCATGATCGCCACCAAATACCATACCGATACCACCACCGATATAAGGCAAGATGACTGTCGAAGGTATTTTTGCATACAAATTCGCCATTGCTGCGTTCGTGTCAAAACCAGATGCGGTGAAATAATCATATTCTGCCTCTACCCGGAAAATTGGCAAGTCCATACCAACGATACCGCCGAACACACCAGAAGAATCTGTTTCGTTTTTGTGGTCTGCGAACATTGTTTGGCCACCGACACCAGCCATACCACCAATATAGAAATCAGCAACCACGCCAGCATTAGCAGCAGATGCAAAAGTTAATGTTGAAACCAAAGAAATTAAAGATATTGAATTTATTTTCATATTTTTCTCCTTTATATGATATTATAGTATAAACCAAAGGTAGTAAAAATGCAAAAAAATAAACCACTTTTAATTGTTGGGCTGGGAAACCCAGGAAACGAATATAAAAATACGCGTCATAATGTCGGTTTTATGGCGATTGATTCTGTTGCGCCAAAAGACGTGAATTGGAAAAAAGAAAAAAATGCTTTGATTGCGCGCATTGATATGAACGGGGTTAATGCTATATTGGTAAAACCGCAAACTTTTATGAACAACAGTGGTGATGCTGTTGGCGCGTTGATGAATTTTTATAAAATTCCATTGGAAAATATTGTTGTGATTCATGATGATATGGATTTAAAATTGGGGACTTTGCGCGAAAAAGTTGGTGGCAGCAGTGCAGGGCATAACGGAATAAAATCTATAGATAATGCCATAGGGCGCGAATACAGACGAATTCGAATCGGTATTGGTCATCCGCGTGATTTCGAAAGTATGATTGAGCCAGCCGATTGGGTGTTGGGAAAATTTGATACAGAACAATTAAAACAAATAAAGTCAGTTATTGAATCAATAAATATTTAATAAGTAATCATGAATTCATTGTTTTGCGGAACAGTGTCGGCGATATCTGCACAACCACTAAAAGACCAACTGTTATTATCATAAGAATACAGACATTGTGTGCAAGATACAGGGTCACTGTCGCAATCACATTTTTCATAACCCAATGTTGGTGCGTTATTGCCAGATGGTGTTGCATCAAAATAATTTCCATATTGGTCGATTAATAACCAAAAACCATTGTTGCCACAAACATAAGCATTATTATCATTGTCGTATGTCACATAATCGTCAGTGGTTATGCAATAAAGGTATATTCGCCGTGACAATGCACCCGCGGGACAATAGTAATCCATATTAGCTGTACATTGGGCGAGTGTCGGTGTTGTAGATGAATCTAGGCCGTCACATGCACTTGTATCACATGTTGTTGTCATGAAATATATCGCATGTAAGTTTGAATATGGAACACAAATACCATTGTTTTTAT
>JAKSTD010000071.1 GCA_024402755.1 Alphaproteobacteria bacterium | reverse complement strand
AATCTTGATATAATTATCTTTGGTCAAGGAAAGGATTTTGTTATGCGTAAAATAATATGTTGGTTGGTTGCGATTGTTTCGTTTGTGTCAAATGCAAATGCAGAATTACATGTTGATGTCGTTGCAGGGGGTGTTGATCCAATATCAATCGCAGTTCAAAAGTTTGAAGCATCGGGCGGTGTATCTTCGGCTGATGCGAAAATGTTACGCGAAGTTGTTGAAAATGATTTAAAACGCACTGGATTATTTCGTATCGTGAATCATGATGCTTTTCCGGAATTTGTCAAAATGAACGAAATGCCGAATTTTACAAGTTGGGCTGCAATAAAAACACGGGCATTGGTTCAAGCATCAATTAAAACCGATGGTAAAGACAAATATAAACTGGAATTTTATCTTTGGGATGTCGATGGTAAAGAACAAATTGAGGCACAAAGTTTAATTGCTTCGAAAAAATCTGTTCGCCGTCTGGCGCATATTATGGCGGATGCAATTTATGAAAGATTGACTGGCGAGGTTGGTTATTTCGACACCCAGATAGTGTTTATTGCGGAAACTGGTTCCGTGTCAAATCGTACAAAGCGGATGGCGATTATGGACCAAGACGGTTATGGTATGCGGTATTTATCTGATAAAAATACCTTTGTAATGTCGCCGCATTTTTCACCAAATATGTCTACAGTCGTGTTTTTGTCTTATCGTAATGATGACCCGATGGTTTGGGTTTTGGATTTGGAAACTGGGGATCAGACAAAGTTGGGGAATTTTGGTGGGATGAGTTTTGCGCCGCGTTTTTCCCCAGATGGTAACAAGGTCGCTTTGTCTTTGGTTAAAAATGGTGTGACGAATATCTATGAATACGATATTACAACCAAGGCCTTACAACAGTTAACTTTTGGAAAACATATTGATACCAGTCCATCTTATTCCCCGGATGGCAGATATATGGCATTTAATTCAGATTCATCTGGTTCGCAACAGATTCACGTTCTTGATTTGCAGACCGGCAAACAACAAAGAATTACATTTGGGGCAGGGCGATATGCAACACCTGCTTGGTCGCCAGATGGACAGTTTATTGCTTTTACAAAAATGGCGGATGATACTTTCTATATCGGTATTATGAATCCCGAAGGGCGACATGAAAAAATATTGGCTGGGGGTTGGTATATGGAGGCACCATCTTGGGCACCTGGTTCTCGCCGTTTGGTTTATTATGAAACAGAACAGACCGCAGATGGCGAAGAAAGAATCAGCCATATTCGCAGTGTTGATATAACCGGACAGAATATTTATGATATTGATTTAAAAGACGGCCTTAATGGGACTGAACCTACTTGGTCACCAAAGTTGCCATGATGCGAAATTTTTTGATTTTGTTCTTTATGGGATTTTTATGTCAAAATTGTTTGGCAACACCTGTGGTGGTAAAATATATCGTTGATGGTGATACTTTTATTGGTGATGTTTTGCTGGCCGATGGTATAGAGGTTATGTCTGTTTCCGTGCGCTTGGCGAATGTTGATACACCAGAAATTCATGGTCAATGTGATGAAGAAATTTCGCGTGCAAAATATGCAAAGCAAAGATTGGAAGAATTAATTCCAGTTGGTTCAATGGTGGAAATAAGCAATATTAAAAATGATAAATATCCAGGTCGCATAGATGCCAATGTTTATGATTCGGCTGGTCGTGATATTGGGGTTGTTTTGGTTCGTGAAAAAGTTGGTCGCAAATACCACGGTGGTAAACGGCAATCGTGGTGTAATTTGAATTAGCAACTGTGACGATTGATGGCTTCGTTAACTTCGTCCAAAGTTGCGGTCGAAGGTAATTCGTGTTCAAAATAAATATGTGCAGTGCCCGGTTTCGTCCTGCCGCGTTTTGGCCAATATAAACCTGTATCTACACCCACTGGGGTAATGGGCAGTTTTAATTGATTCGCCAAAAATAATAATCCGCGTTTTAATTTTACCCGTTGTCCAGGGACAACACGTGTTCCTTCGGGGAAAATAATTAAAATCATACCTTTCATTATATTTTTTGTAACTTTTTCACCCAGGGTGTGCATATTTGTTGCGCCCCGTGTGCGATTAACACCAATTAAACCAATTCTTTTAAAAGCCCATCCATAAATCGGTATCCATAACAATTCGCGTTTTATTATAAAGAAATAATTTGGAACATGCGTAACCAAAATCGCCACTTCCAGCATAGACATGTGCTTTGATGCGATAATTGCGCGCCCATCAAAGCGTTGATTTATGTTGTGTTTAAAAGGTATTCCGTTTTCGTCATCTAGTAATGGGTAATGTATTTCGTATTTTATTCCGGCAACAGCACGTGCCAAAAACACAACACCCCACGCATCTGCCAAGATAAATTTGCGTTCTAATTTTTGTGATATTAAACCAACCAGTAATAATGGTGCCCACAAAGCAAACCATAAAAACAAAGATGCATTAAAAAAGAAATCTCTTAACATATTAACTTTCCCTTATTCCAAATAATGTCACGATATATTTTATGTATTCCAGTCCCCATCTTTTCACACGTGCGGGTGTTGGCATTCCAGTCAATGAAGCGGGGCATGGTATAATATCTGTTTCTGGTAATACATCGCGCAAAAGGTATAACGAACGATTCATGTGGTCTTCGGTTGTGATGATAACGATGCGATTTAAATGATTCTGTTCGACGATATGTTTTATCGCTAATGCGTTTTGATATGTAGATTTTGATTTTGTTTCAACACGAACGTGTTCGCGTTCTGTTATATTTTCTGCCCCAGCACCGATAATATACAAATTACCGTATTGCAAATCTTCCAGTTTTTTTAAAGCATACGGAATGCGTCTTTCATCGCCAGTCAACACGAATATAGTATCGTTTTGCATCAGTGATTCACATCTTGGTGGGGTGACGGATTTGAACATAATTCCGCCAAATATAAAACCGCATATCAGCACCAAAGATACAGGAATATATTTTATCATTTACCCGCCAATAATTTTAATGTTGTCTTTTTTGTTAAGTATACGGAAAACATAACTATGAATATCGGCAATGCAAACAAAATGATTACATCAATCGCTGACAGTGTTAATGTCGCCAGTAATCCAACACGCGCGGAATGTGCTGTTGATAAAATCAATTCCAAAATTGGCATCGCAATAATAAACCCGATTAAACATGCAAGTGCACTTATTTTCGCAACGATAATTTGCATTTGTTTCGCTATAAAATTATCTGTGGCACCAACTTGATTTAATATTTCCAGTTCGTGTTTATGCAACATCGCAATATTGCGTGAAATGCAAGATACGCATACACCAATAGATACCAACATCAAAAGCATTACGAACACAATTATCGACACCAGTTTCCAACCAGCAGACACAGAATTTTTTAATGCAGCAGAATGTGGGATAAATTTTGCTTTGCCACTAATTTTTTCGCCGATGATTTTCATATCTCTTGCATCTTTAAGTTTTATTTCAAACATCTGGGGCAGATAGTTGCTAATCTTTGCGCCACTAGACACCCAAGATTTCATCATGTGTTCCATTTCTGATTTAGAAATTTCATTAACTGATTCGATTTTATTTGCGTTTTCTTCAAATATTTTCTTTATAGACATGGTGTTATCTGGTGTCATTATTTGGACAGTGGCATATTTTTCCCACCCCATATTCCAACG
>JAKSTD010000070.1 GCA_024402755.1 Alphaproteobacteria bacterium | reverse complement strand
TCGGTATATTGAAAAGCCCACAACAAAAGATTCCAATGGTAAATATGAAATTTACCTTTTTCTACAAAGGCAATAAAATGAACCGGTTTTTTATTCCAAAGACAACCAACCAATTCTTTTTCAAATCTTTTAACTATAATTTTAAGATATTCCGTTGCTTGTTCAAATCCGTAATGTTTTCGGTTAAATGGTAAATCAACAACCAAATAATGACTAAAATACTTATCACTTAACCATTCTGATACTTGTTTTTGAACAATTTCGGTTTTTTCTGTATTTATCATACCATCACCTTTTACATTCTGATAGGGTTAGATTTAATGAAACGACTTTGACCAATATAATTTATAATCAGATTAGATAACTTTTATCGGTGCTTAAAATTTTAACTAGGACGTTTTTAACAAATCCCAGTAAAAACAACACCGATGTCCAACAATTATTTTACTGTAACCATGGTGAGTCCACATATAAAATAATGTCGTTTTATATACGAATTTTACCAGTTGGAACAAAACCTAGTAGAAAACGTATACGTTGTCGAACTTCCACACGTTATAAAGCATTTTTTTATCAACCCGGGTAAAAATGGTCGGTTTATGAATTTGAAATGACGTCTGTTTCAAATGTCAAAAACACCGTGTATAAAGTAGAAGTCCCGGGGGTGTTCCACCCCCGGATGTATAGAACTGTGATTTTAATAAAAAATGAATAAAAATAATTACTACTGAAAAACACCTTTTGGGAACAGGGAATTTCGGGAACATCGGGAACAACCAATGATTGTTATTCCCTTGAACCATACATTTCAACGGCATCGAAACAATATTCCCGTGTCGTAGTTTCACAACCACAACAACGTCTTTTTCGTTTATGATGTCCGTCTTTATCTTTTTTTATCCATTTGAGTTCAATAAGTTGACTTTCTGCCCAACTACTATCAAATCCACGAACAACATCGTCTTTGAAACGTTCTGGTGTAACCCAATATTCTTTCGTTGCACCATATGTTCCCTGATTAAAATACGGATCGGTTTTATAAGCAGGGTCGGTTTCAAAAAATTTACGAACCTGATGTTTTAATTTATCTAATTCGGTCATACGTTCAGGATTGTCTTTCCAATCACCAAATACAGAATGCACTCTCATTTTAGTAGAATTTTCATCCCAACCAGTTATTCCCCATTCTGTTGCTTTTTTACCGGCAAAACCGACCAAAGCAAAACGTTTAAAAGCACGATTGGTTATTCCATCAAAATCTTCGGTATAATATTGTTTTTGGTCTTTAACATATTCATTAAATTCAGATTCTATTTCCGATTGATGTTCAACCAATTTTTCTAAAAATTTAACAAATGGTGTCCCATAAAATTTTCTGGTTTGGTCACTAAGATAATCGGCGAATTTACCACCTGAATCAAAATCATAAATATCATTAAAAGCACCATAATCAGCAAACTTGTTCAAAACCGGGATACTTAACAAACGAACATCTTGACCTTCTTTTGTGGTTTTCTTTACGTTTTTCATATGTGCAATCAAATCACTTTCACCAGTGGACAAAAATAAATTTAACCATTTTCTTATTTTTCGTAAGTTTCCTTTGGTGTTTGCTCTGGCTTTACCCTGTCCGTTTGCTAACATATAAACCGTATTACCAATGGTATATGGGTCTGATTGACCAATTTCATCCAAAATCATCAAAGTATCATTTCGTTTTTCGGCAAGTCCTTCAAGTCCATTATCTGTTGCTCTCCAATTGTTCAAAAACTCCCTACCACCACAAACAGATGAAGCAACTTTTAACAATGTCGTTTTACCACAAGATGATGGACCATAAAAATGGAATCCACCACCTTCAATACCCAATAATTTTAATAATGGTGCTGCAAAAGCACAACTTACGGCGAAATTTAACCTGTGGTTATTTTCACAATACTTTCCGATGTTTTCTTTCCATTCATCCAAAGACCCCTGACAAGAAAAATTATCATAATCAGAACCACTAAAATAAATGTCATCTTTACAATTACCAATAATTTGGTTTGGTAAAATGAAACAATCTTTATACCAACCGGTGCAGGTTATTTCGGTTTGAAACACATTTGAACGACATCTGTATAAATATTCACGAAGTCCATCTTCATCCAAAACCTGAAAACCTTTTCCAAGTAATTCAACAAAACTGTCATCATACCAGGTCACCAAATCTGAAAAACTTTTTCTGCGGATTAAAAATTCTTGGGTCAAAAATTCCATATTTTTAAACCTAATCAAAAGTCCCCAATTTTCATCAAATATATTTTTAGTGTTTGAAACCACTTTTATCGGGTCGGAAACCTTAGTTAACAAATAAAAACTGTCCTGTTCTTTCTTTTTGGCTGGATAAAATTTTGCTTTATATAAACCATATGGACGAATTATAAAACCATCTGGTGTCCCTGGAACTTGAAAATTTTTTTCAATTTCATATTCTTCTGGGGTCAATTCATAACAATCCAAATTTGGTTCTGGTTGTTTTTTTACCACATCATTTTGTGAATTTTCAATATTATCTGTATTTTCCATAATTAAATCCTCACGGTAACAAGTTTTACTTTTAGGCATAAAAAACACCGTCGCTTTTTGCGAATTTTGTAATTTATACCGGTTAATAAAAAATAGATTAGATCTCTTGCCTTACCGTATGGTCCATTTCGCGTCCCCAGTTATCGGCTTCGAACACCCATAGTGGTTATAAATCCCACTCTGTCCCAATATATATAGGTAAAAAATCCAAAATTTCAAGTCCCCAGGACAAAAAAATTTAACAAAACCCGTTTACATTGTTAAAAAAATAGATTACAATCAGATCAACAAGAAAGTGTGATACAAAGTGTATGACATTTTAACAAAGTTGGGAAAAGTAGAACTTAAAAAAGGTTAGTTTTCTGGGGTTTTACAAAAAATGACCGGTTCCCTTTCGCCCCGACCAGAAAATTCAAACCACCACTTTTGTGGTGGTTTTAATTTTCTTTAAAAGGGGTGAAAGGATCGGTCAGAGCATCGCTAGATGCGCATGACCAATACGCAGACGAACAATTAACAACCATTCAAAAACGGATATTGTTAATAGAGTTTTTGTTTATGGTTGGGTTATTGTTTGTCAAGGTGGATTTCGCCCCGACCAGAATTAATAAAAAAGACCATTTTACATGGTCTTTTTTTATATTGCTATGTGTTATCAAAGAAATTATTGTATCCAAATTGTGGCACGGGTTGTGCTGGTGGCACTGCCCACTGGGATGGTCACTTCGCCTTTGGTGACGGTAACGATTCCATTACTGGCGGAAACACCAGTCACCACAGCACCTGTGCTAGATTCAACAACATTTGTCGATGTTAGGGTATCTTGTTTCGCAGAATCTAGCGCATTATACGCACCATCAACATACGATGCCGCGGCGGCAACAGTTGTTTTATCAACTTCACCCTCCGCCAACGCGGGGGAAACCAGGGATAAAACGGCAAAGATACAAAAAAATTTCTTCATATTTCTTTAAAAATGGTCTGGAAACTCTGTTGGTATTATTTTATCAAATATCGACAAAGCTGTCCAGACCAAAAGTTAAGATTTTATTATTATGCCCCTGGTTGATAACCGGAAACAGAAACATCAATACCTGTTATGTCACCTGTCGCGGTGCCTGAGTTAATCCCAG
>JAKSTD010000007.1 GCA_024402755.1 Alphaproteobacteria bacterium | reverse complement strand
GTAACCATCTTTGCACCTTGTGATTTCACAATCATTATCTCTTAGGTAACCTTCGGCTGCATTTAAAGCATCCAAGATAGCAGCAGAACACGACACAGTGCCAGATACTTGACCATTTCCTAATCTTTCCGCACCATCATAGGTATCGCCTTTTTTCCATTTCCTTAAGCAATATGTTCCGTCTTCTTCATCCAAACAACCCAAAGCACGTGCAATACATTGTTCACGAATACCTGCCGATTTTGCTGACAAGATACCAACCGCGTTCCAGTTGTCCAATGTAGAATCTGGGGTCTGACCTGTGCCATACAAGATTTCACTGATTGTAACAACATTACGACATGTGTTTTCATAGTAATCGTTTGAATAAGCACAAGTATTACTGTCTGGTTTATCAACAATCGCTGTCAACTGAGTTTGTAGCGGAGAACAAATCATTGTTTCATAGCAATGTGGAACTTGGGAAACCTGGCTGCAATACGCCTTGATACGCGCAGTTGTCCATCTGTCTTCGGTTTCATATTGTTCGTAACAATCCCAAATTTCACTTATACATTCATTGAAATTATCAATCGCAGCGGAAGCATCAGCAAGTAAACCCGCCTCTTCTTCCTGTTTGAATTCAAGACGTTTTTGTTGTAATGCCTGTTCTGCCGCAATTTTTTGATAGTTGATATTTTGCGCAGTTTGTTTCAATGCATTTCCATAAACATCACACGCGGAATTTGCATCCAATAAATATTTCTGCATAATGCTGCGGCGCGCATCCGCAACAGGTCCACGCAATGAATAATACGGGTCAGATGTTGCAGACGAAACAGTCCGTGTTCCTGTTGATGTTGTTGATGTTGCTGTATAACCAAAGCATGATGCAGATGTTGACGCGTTTGAATTACTGGACCCGCGTTCGTTTAGTTGAACATCACCTTCGTTATCGCCATTTGTTTTCACAGAAATATAACTGTTGTAATTAAATGGACAAGACGAAGTTGCACCGTTTGCACATCTGTTGTGCGTTTTACCGTCTGAATCTTTTACAGTGACAGGTGTCCCGCATGCCTCATATATTCCGTTAAAGCAAGAATCCAACACACGTCCGCAAACATTATTGTGTGCGTATTCAAACAGTTTGTATCCCCATTTGTTCGCAAGTGTATCAATCGATGCGTCTTCTGTTGTTGCATTAACAGACACAGAAGATAAATCATTAACCATATTCGCAATGTAATTAACCCGATATGCCAAAACATCTGTATTATCTTCGGTATAATCTTTTGCCAAATCTTTTGCATCTGCCCAAGATTTTAATTGCGCCAAAATATCAGATGAAGAACCATTGATACGAGAAATATCAAAACCAAAATTATTACCGGATTCTTTACAATACGATGGTATACCACTTGTTACCCTTTGCCCGTTGTCGCTTACAACAGGATGTTCTTCGTACCATTCGGCATCTGTCATTTTTTTTGTTTGAACATTTTCACGATACGATACGCAATTCATAACTTTTTCCGCATCTGTCAAAGAAAATGCCGCCTCTAAATCTTTACCCTTGCCTTTGGTTGCAATCAAAAGCGATAATTGACCGGATAATTTAATCAATTCTTCGTTAGCACGTTCTAGTGCCGCTTCGGCATCAAGGAAATTAGTTGCACGACCAGCGCACGCACAACGACCCTTGGTATCACTTCTTGCAGTGCAGATTTCATCCATACATGTGTAATACGCATCCAAGCAATTTGAATACGCATCCGCAGAAATCAGCCCCGTTGTTGCATCAACAATATTTGAATAAGAGCCAGTGTATAATCTGCTGGACAAATAAGAATATGTTGTTGTTCCAGTTACAGCGCGTGACCCAGTCGACATCACTGTGCCAGTAGCACTAACGCGTGAAGGTGTCGCGGCTGTACGTGCGCGAACCGCGCGATTGTTGCTGTTCGTTCTTGTTGCAGAATTATTACGCGACACAACATTACGCGAAGATACATTTGTTGAACGCGTTGGAGTCACAGAACGTTTTGCCACTGTGCGATTTGCGGTATTTGCGCGCGATGCAGTTGTTCTAGATGCAGATTGCACAGTTGTCCTTGATGCCGTTGTTCGCGCAGCATTTGCACGATTATTTGCAGTTGAACGCGGGCTTTGCCGGCCGGTTCTTTGGGTTGCCGCGTTTGTGTTTACGATTGGGTCTGCAAACACAGAACGCATGGAAACCAATGTAGAACACACAAAAAATGCAGCCGCCAACAAAAACACTGTTCCCATCGCATTCTTACAAGAATTTGCATTTATATGAAATGTCATAAGAATCTCCTGTTGTTCATTATACGCATAAACACCCGAAAATACGGGGGTTTTCGCATAAAACGTTCCTTCATATAAAGAAATTATAACATTTTTGACGCGCTGTGTAAACAACAAAAATTAAACAATAGGGATAGAATCCGGAATATTTTATTAGACAGATTTGTAAAAAATATTATAATCAAAATTGATGAAAAAGATTATACCGATTGTACTGACAATTCTATCCACTAATGCAATGGCGGAAACCAATGTGTTTTTCGGCGATAAAATGAATTCTATTTCAATTTATGCAACGCAAAGTACTGGTTCCGGAACACTTTTAAAACTGGTTCAACCTGGGATTTGGGATTTTAATCCACAAAATTTTGTAATGCTCCAATACAGCCAACCGATAAAGTTCTTTCGGCTTGATTCGCGTCTTAATTTGAACGTGGGCAGCAATTTCGCATATAAATCTAGCCATGGTCTGGATTTTTTAGGAATTGGCATTTCTGTGGACAGTGCACTATTGCAATATGACGGCTGGTATGTCGGGATTGGAATCGGCCCCTTTATGCGCGACAGCCGAGACAGATGGGTCGAAAGCCGTCTGGTGTTCAAAGAAAAGTTCTTTATTGGCAAAACTTTTGCAAATAATTGGAACATTGAAATCGCCACAATTCATTTTTCAAATGGCAATTTTACCCCCGTTAATGAAGGTTTTAATTTCGTTGGAATGTCCATTGGGTATAGATTCTAGTGATTTAAGAATACGTACCTGTGGCAAACAAAACCAAAATAATTCATAGTCATATTGTCTGACGAACACACGGCAGGCCCTAAGATTAATATCGACGGTGACCTGAGGTGACAGACCATCAATGTCCCATCCACCGTGGTTCGGGGCGTTGAAATACCCCGCTGGTTCATTCAGCGGGGTTATTTCTTTTGCTGACTTTATATCTGTTCCAATATTTCATAAAAATCTGTTTATCGTATTCACCATTATTTGTTATGCGCATACCATCAAAATCAATCAATCCACAGATATTCAAATCTTTATCGAACAAAAAATTTTGCGTTATTTATTTCTGTCTTTTGAAAAGCGATGCGAACATAACCCACAACGGATAAGACCATGCTTCGCGCTCTGCTTTGTCGTAATCACTTTTGGCTTTTAAATATTCACGATATTTTTGATAGCCCGGACAATTAGTTTTCTTGCACCCATACTTTTTTTCAAATTCAGGACAATATTTAATCGTTGTTATTTCATCTTTGTATCGCCATTCTTCATAGGAAAGGAATTCTTCTGTATATTGTCCAACACATTTATCCTTTGGTCTTTTTTTAAATGCGGTAAAATCACCGAACCAGCGAACATCAGCAATTTCGCGTTTCTTTTGTTCTAAATTTTCTGCTGCTTGTTTTCTTGCCGATTCTTTTTCAATGTATTCTTGAATTTTTTCACTTGCTGACATTTTTACTCCTTTTGTTTTTTGGTTATAAAAAAACACCACCAAAATAGTGATGTCTTTTATCTTAGTTTATAAACACGCATACTATCTTTTATCATATTACACGTATCTGCTTGTCGGTTCTTTTTTTGGTGTCATATTCTGTTTCTCATTTCCAGAATCAAGAAACGTTAACACCCCAAAAAAGAGACCCCAAAACACTATTCCAGCAACCACACTACAACCCGGACTACATCCGTCAGAATTCTGGTCGTAAACACGATTGTTGGTTGATGTCATTTTTAATTAGCAACCACTTGTACAAGTTGGTTTAACGCGTGTGTATGTGCCAGCTGGAACATATTGAACAACTGGTCTGTATTGCTGAACAGTTTCACGAACGAAATATTCGCGTTTAACAACTTCTTCTTGGGTTCCGCAATTCATACAACCACATGTTGGACATGCAGGTCTTGCCATAACAGGTGTAGGTTGTGCAGGAACAGGTCTTGGTTGAGTTGTTGTGCGAACAACACCATTGTCACATTCTACGATTGTGATAACAGCACGGTTGTCACGTGTTGCACGGTCCAACGCAGCGCGCATTTCTGCTTCATCACAGTTATTAACAGATTCGCGATACATGTCAGCAACAGCAACTGTTGAAAACAATGATGCAACTAAAGAAAAAAGAACAAATTTTTTCATTTATTTTACCTTTTTTGTTTATTCTCTCTCGTCGATTTATCATAGAACATATTTTCCAATATGCAAGGGAAAACCGCCCGATTGAGTAAGTTAGTTTTTTGTTTTACAGTTTTATTATTGCACAAAAAATTATATTGTCAATATAAAAATATGATTTTTTCCCCGTTGTGCAAATACCGCCCTCATAGTATTTTAGCATTTATGAAAAATAAATTTGATGCAAAATCTTCGATTATTCTAGGAATGCACGATGCGCTTGTATCACTTACAGGACTTATTGCGGGGCTTTGTTTTGTTTTTACAGACACAAGTGTTATTGTAATTTCCTGCATTGTTTCTTCCATAACCGCCAGTTTATCAATGGGTGCAGCAAACTATCTGGCGGTCAAGGCAGCAAACAAAGAAAACGCCCTGCGTGCTGCATGTTACACAGCAGGCGCTTATATGACAACTTGCGCACTTTTAATTCTGCCATTTTTTATATTTTCAAACAGAACACTCGCACTTTTATCAGTTTTTTTCATGGTTATATTAATAATCTATCTGTTTAATCTGTTTTTTTATAGGCGACAGCAATTTCACAAGCAATTCTATGAGATGCTTGCCATTTGTTTTGGTGTGTCCGTTATAGCTTTTGCCATTGGTCAAAGCGCTAAATATTTCCTTGGTGTGTAAAAGCACAATATCTTATTGACAAAACAAAGCGAAGTGCTATATTTACAACAACAGAATAAAAGGATACCCTTGATGAAACTGTCAAGAGAAGAAAAACAGCAAACACAAAAAGAAAGAGAACGTGTTTACAAAATAATTAAATATGATGTGAACCGCAAATATTTTGGTGATTGGACCCCAGCTGGTCTAAACGCCACATACAACACCCCATCACCCATATCGTTTTATATTGGTGTTTTATCTGTTGATAAAATATGCGATGCATTATGGAAAGAAATGTCTTACAATCCCGAAAGATTTGGGACCGTATCCCCATTTAAATTTAACGGACAAAATTCAATAGATTTCTTTATCAATCAAGAGATTGACTTGTACGATAATGATTACGAAGTTTTGGTAATGCTGCAATCATATTTATTACGTTTTTGGAATCTGGCACTGCAATACGACAAAAGCCTTGTGGTAACTAATTGTTTAAAAAACACCAATATAACAATATCAACACATTTTTCATCAAACCCCAACACTAAACCAACACCAAACGCAGCATATATAATGCTGGGGTGTTTGCGCGACAGTATTCACAAAATCGCAACACAAAACATCAAGGATTTTGGAAAAGCAATATATCGCGATCAAATAGTTGACACGGTTAAATCAAGATATCCACAATATTTTGCCACAACAAAAACAACGGGCACAAATGAAAAATTGAAAACACATTTATCCGAAAGACAATATTTATTGGATATGATACGGGATAAAGAAGAAGAAATAATGAACACCCAATCACGCATTGATACATTAAACGAATTTGAAAACCCGGGCGACACAAGTAATGATACCGCTTTGCTAAACAAACAAAAAGAGGATTTGAAAAATTTGGAAACGAATTTGCAACTTATAACGCAAAGAATACAAAAAATCAAACAGCAACAATATGAACATTAAAAAACGCCCAAACGGGCGTTTTTTTTAATGGATTTTCATATATTTTTCAAAACGTTGAATCGCAGGATAATTCCTTTCCTCCAAACGCGCATATTCTGGATGTGTTTTGAACTTTTCAGATTCTTTGAAAGCCATTTGATAATAATCATTTGCTTTTTTTGCATCTTTGAACAAAGAAATATTTATACATGGGCGCGATTCATAAATATTATTTTGTTCTTTAATCAACCCCAGTTTATAAACATAAACATCTGGTGTTTTTTGATTAAACACAGCCACAGTAGTAAATACAGGTTCACAATCTTTGATACCAACAAAATCAAGATTTCTTTCAGATTTCATCGACCAGAAAGTATTATCAGCAAACGCGTTCATATTAACAGGTCTGGTTATTACATGCCATAATTTACGTTCATCTTTGAATCTTTGAAAGAACCCTCGTTTAGTTTCGCTGTATCTTGCATCAAACGCATCAATATAAGGTTTTGCATATTTTGCAACCAATGCATTTTCATATACTTCCTGGTTTAAAAACAATTCATAATCTTTTATCTTGTGCAACAAATTATACCAATCGTTGCAATATTCAGAATTTGCGAACTGGTATTTTTCTATACCTAAATCACGCAAAGAATCACCGCTTACTGCGACTCCAATGCCATCAATATAAACGAACAAAGCATCTATAGTGTTTTCTTGTTTATTTTTTTGAAAACTTAAAATTGTTTTATATGCACTTGTCCCAGAAAACAATGGTATCGGTTTAATTTCTGTATTTTGCATTTTGTTTTTTCTCCTTCTATTCGTAAACACGGTTTAAACTGTCACGATAGTTTTGAATTTGTTTTTGTGTTTGCAAATATTCATTATAATGTGGCAAAGTTTTTTCATATTTTTTCACTTCTTTTTCAATCTTATTTTGTCTTGCATGTTCTTTGTCTATTATCTTGACAGTAGTAGCAAAAATAGCAACCAACAATGCACCACTGATGGAACCCAAAACAATATTTTTTACTTTTTGTTTTTTTGCTTTTTTTGCTGCATTAATTACTTCTTCTGTTTTCCTTTTGTTAATTTCAACATTACATACATCTATCAACTGTTGAATCATTGGGTATATATCTTCGGTGCTGTCGTACACTTTTTGCCAATTTATACACATGTATTTAAATGTAACACAATGTGACAAACTAATGTCCAATGGAAAAAAATAAATCTCATTTATTACTATGCCATTGTCTCCAAATTTACGCATATCGTATTCTTGGTAATGTTCTAATAAATATTTGATGTGTTTTATTGCTTCATCATCAGATACATTTTCCCAATTTTCTGGAAATTGATATTCTTGTTTTTGTGTCATGTCTATATCCTTAAACTAGCGATTATTTTGTTTTATTGTGTCCATCATATTTATTGTTTTTGATTCCAATTCTTGAACTTTCTTTTCCATTTCTTCCACATGCTTGGCTCTTTCTTCTGCTTGTTGTAATTTGATATTCATATCATGAACTTCATACATCAACAATGCAGCAGGTGAAGTCACAGCCATCGCAACACCAAATGGGATAACAAATTCTTTGATTTTCTGTTTTGTTGTTTTTTCTGTCGCTTCTGTTTTTTCTTGTCTGATTTTACTTTCTGTTAAATTCAATTTTTTTCCAAACAATTCTCTATAGGCCTTTTTCAACGGACGCATATTATATACCGGTTTTGCCAAACCATCGTATTCATAAGCATTTTTAATCGAATCGTTGCCCCTGTTAAAAAAGTAAGCATCTTTTGATTTTGCATTATATTCTGGCATAGTGTAATTATAGTGCAAAAAACCAGGTTCTACTTTTTCATAAAGTTCTTTCAAAAAAAGATTCGCTGAATTTATATCTTCAAAAGTGTGATTATAAACTATGTTTTGTTCATTATATTTATGAAACACACGATAAGGATGTGCAAACCCATCACATTTGATATAAAGCACTATGTAATTTACTTTGTCCATCTTTATTTCCCTATTGTTTTTTATTTTTGATTTGTTATACCTGTTGCACTTAATATTTCCATTTGTTTATTTTTTACATTAACAATCTTTTCAAATTGTTCTTGCTGTTTTTGCTTTTTGTTTTTTTCAATAACACGCATTGTTGTAATACAAAACGCCGCCGTACAAGCCAACATCAAAACAAAAATCATATCCGGTTTTCGCCGTTTTAAAAATTCTTCTAATTTTTCTATCAAATTTTTTTCTTTTTCTGGATGATGACAACAATAAATCAATTTTGATATATAGCACCCAACTTCGCCATCAACAGTGAACAGGCGTCTGTTTATTTCATACACAGTATATCTATATTCAAGTATTTGAACTTCTTTTCTGTGAATATAGATATTACCAATCCGCAAACGGTCATCACCATAAAAAACGATATTACATTTATTATAGTTTTCCAATAAATACTGTATATTTTCTAAAGCTTGTTCTTGTGACAAATTTGACCAGTCATTTGGAAATACGCGGTTCTTTTTAAACTTTTTAAGCATAATATGCGACCTTTTTTATTTTCTCTCTCGCACATAAAATATTATAAAACAATGGTTTTGTATTGCAACAAAAAAACCGCCGAAATCGGCGGTTTTTTAAGTTTTTATTTTTCTTTATATTTTTCTTTTAATAAGTATGGACCACTGACATACATGTCGTTCATTGTCCGAACACCATGTTTGCGTTCGCTGCTTATTCCGAATTTTTCTTCCAATGATTTAGCTGACTTTTTATACAATTCTTTGCGCCTTCTATCTATCGATGGAAAAAGCCATGAAAAATATGTATTTTCTTTTACATCTGACATTTTAAGATGATCTATTTCTATATCATACTTACTAAATTCTTGCGCATATTTTTCAGCAAACTTTGTTGTTGTACCCAATCCCCAACTTTTAATTGCATCATGCATAATTTTATCCAATTCTTTGTAGAAATCTGTAGCTTCGGATGATTTCATATGTTCATGATTGTGTTTTTTAAAAAAAGTATGCAATTTATCCAATAATTCCTGATTGCTAAGTTCTTTTGACATTATTGCGCTCCTTTGTTGTTTATATATAGATTCATTATAACACAAAAAAATGAAAAAACCAAAAAAACCGCCACA
>JAKSTD010000069.1 GCA_024402755.1 Alphaproteobacteria bacterium | reverse complement strand
TGGACGAACAAATTGATACCACTTTATACTCATACGACCAAATGCTTGATATGGCCCCGGTAAATTACCATCCAAATATCCCATCAATAATGTTCCGGTTGGTAAAATAATTGTGCGTCCATTATCAGAATAAACATTTCTATCAACTGTTGCGCGCACAGGTATACTGTAATTTTTATTGGGATCGCATTTATCACCTGCCTTGTTGCAACCGTAAACACTTGGGTCTGCGCGTACTTCGGATACAATAGTTGCTGGAATCGGTTTAAATTGACGAAGGATAAATGTTCTGTCGTATGGCAAAGACGAAGTTACAGATTCGTTAGCTTTGAATCCGGATCCTGTTAATAATGCTTCGTCTGCTTTACTTTTACGATTTCTATCAAATTTCCTACTTTCATCATGTTTTGTCACGATTGGTTGACCGTTTCTGCCTGTGGCAACCCATTTTGCAGAACTATCGAATTCGCCATTTTGTGCACGTGATGCAGAAGAATTTGGCATTGACAATCTTGGAACACTAAGATTTCTATCACGAATATTTCTGAATCCAATATGGTCTGAATCTGTTCCAATTTTTGAACCGTCTTTCAAAGAAAAAATCGTTCCTGTCGCCATATCATAGCGCCCCGTTGGGTTAGAACAAGTTTTATCTGAGAAAGGATAAAATTTGTTCATTCCGCGTTCTGGTTTTATCCAGCCAATTTGATTTCCAGATGCATCATAGCCCGGTATAGCAAATTCAGAACAAGGGTTAGTTTCTACAACATGCTCTGGCACTGGTTCTGGTTGCTTTATTGGGTTTGGTATCGCGATTGTTTTTATTTCTTCCACTGGTTGTTTTATTGGTTTTGGTTCTGGTTCGAAATACGGTTCTGGTTCTGGTTCTGGTTCTGGTTCTGGTTCTGGTTCTGGTTCAACCTCGACAATTTTTTTTGGTTCTTCATAAGCACTGAATACAACAGGAATTTCTTCGGTATTCACAGTGTCTTCTGATGCGGTATCGTACCATGTAATTATCAAAGTTGTTTCAGATACACCCTGGGTGGCAGTAGGTGTATAAATCACATTTATATTGCAAGAATCAGTTTCGTCAATCACACAATTATTGGGTGTGGTAAAATTCTTGTCATATATTTTCACACTTTCTATGATAACAGGAACATTAACAGAAACATTGATTTTTGCGTGTTCTGATTCGCCAACCTTGACATTATCAAATTCAATGCTTTGTGGGTCGACACTAAATTCGATATGTTGATTTATTATTTCTTCGGTATTCTTTTTTCCAGAGCGATTCGACACCAACAAAGTCAACAAAATAACCACAATTAAAAACGCAACACCCAACAACAACCATTGGACGTATGTTGGTGTATTGCTGCGAAAATCGTCATATTGTTCTTTGATATATTTCATTTTTATTGTATCCTGACTACATAGCAACTTGCGCCACTGAATTTCAATAATTGGTCACATAATTTTTGTGCGGTGTCTATATCAGACAACGGGCCAATACGCAGACGATACAAACGCGCAGTGGCTGATTCTGAACCCAAATCGCCAACACCTTGTTCATCAACCGCAAAGAACACACTGTTTTTATACGGTGTTAAAATACCAGCACCATCTTCGCCGCTGAACTTAGCAAGCAATTCTGTCCAGTAATCATTTAATGCTTTTACCGAAGTGTCTGATTTTAATTCAACTGCGACCC
Source organism: Alphaproteobacteria bacterium (assembly GCA_024402755.1). Lineage (GTDB taxonomy): Bacteria > Pseudomonadota > Alphaproteobacteria > Rs-D84 > Rs-D84 > Enterousia. The sequence continues at coordinate 2,060 of JAKSTD010000069.1, read as the reverse complement.
CAGTTTGATTGCTGGTGATAAGCGGTATATTTGATTGTGGCAAATAAGAACCGGCAGTTGCGCGTTCTGATGGAATCATATTTGGACCACCAGATGCAATCGTTGTAGGCATTACATTAGAGCCATACATTAAATCATTTGGTTGGTTGTAAACATACGTTGGTGTGGTGCTGTAATAATCATTTACATTTGCATTTATTGCGTACATTTCATCGGTATATGCCATCGTATTCAAAGATTGATTTGCAGCCAATGATTGTGCAACATCTGCCTCAGCCAGTGCTATAACCGATGCAGTATCTGCGATTAAGAAAGGTTTTGCGCGCTTTTTAATACAAACAATTCTTTGACCGCTGCGCAGGACCAAATCGCCCACTGCTTCTACAATTAATAAACGACCATCTTCGCCGTCTGTGCGGAAACCAACAGGGCTTTCGCCACCTTCAACCAAAAGCGACACAACCGGTCTTTGTGTCATAGAAATAACCTTGTCCCCGAAATCAATATATGTAAAGATTCTGTCGCGCCATACGCGTTCAGGTGCAATCACATAATCATCAGGGTTTGGAACAAATATATCCAAATCAAAACGAAATTCCGAAGGGTCGATTTTCATAGTTTTTATCCAACCATAATCTTCGCCATCAACACCGATTGTCGATGTTTTTTGTGATGTCTTTTTGAATATAGAACCCATCGAACCAGACGGTGTAGGTGCATTGTTTGAAATAACAACATTTGCACCACTTCCGGCAGAAATATCAACCTGGGAATAAGTAATATCGCTGGAATTAATAGGATATGCACGCAAATAGAAAATATATTTGTTTCCCGATTCGCCAGTCACAATCATATTTGTATCATTACCGTTATTTTCATCCGTCGGTGTTATATACATTGATGAATCGCCAGGGTTGGCATCAATATGGAACAATGCTTCGTTTCCAGTAACAATATCAGCGATTTTTTCGCCTGCTGGTAAAGTTACCAATGTTGCCATACCCGCGCGTGTTTTTATCGGCAACACAGTCCCTGTTGACCAAGTCAAATTAGCATATCCAGGTTTTAACGAACCGCTTGCCATGTTCATATTTGGGTTATCCCAAGCCATTTGATAAACAGCGCTTGCCGGGGAAACACAGCACAAAATTGCCAACAAAGAAACATTTATTCTGCAAAAATTTATAAAAGTCATCTTTTATAATCCTTTCCTTATCTTTGCACACAACCCGACCTATAATGCTTTTAGGTTAGAATCCAAAGGATCCCCATCACCATCCAGAACCGTGTATTCTACGACCCGAATACCAAGCGGATTGTCGCGTAATTTGTTAAGATTTTCCAGTGTGTCTGATGCTTTCTCATCCAACACAGATTGTATCTTTATTCGTATCTTATAATTTTTTTGTGTGGTCTGTCCACCAATATTTTTACAAACCCACGCAAAAGTCACAGTGTATTCATTTGTTCTTGAACCGTGCCCAGTTTTCACGACGGGTTGTTCTTTATTTTTGTCAGAAAAATTGACAGAACATGCAACCGCAGGTAATGTATCGTTCTGGGAGTATTCTTTGTATAGCGCGGTACGTGTCAAAGCGGAATACACACGATTGCTGGACCATGGTTTAACAACATTTATCCAGTTTTTCTGGGTTAATGCTGTATTTGGCATCAAAGTGTTACGACTTATCACATATTCACGCACAAAGCCCTTTTCGTATTTTTCCATTGCTTGTTCGTTTGCAGGATTTGGGACCATTGGTTCTATGACAGCATTAACAGACAATGTATGTGTCAACAAAAAGAAAACTTCTGGCCTTTCCAGTGGCATCATTTTTGTCAAAGCGACAACCAAAGTTACCAACACAACCACAGACGTTGCGAACACGAACGTCAACACGCGTGACAATAAAACCGGCGGTTGTATTACTTTTGCCACATAATCCCCCACATTATTCAATTTGATTCTAGACAATTTTATTCAACCAGTGCAAGCAAAAAATAAAGCAAGCATATAAAATATTTGTGATTGTTGAACGAATTAATTCTCCTCCTTGTGG
>JAKSTD010000068.1 GCA_024402755.1 Alphaproteobacteria bacterium | reverse complement strand
CATATATTACAAATTTTTCGGTTGCTACAAAATCGTGGTATGTTTCGTATTCTATATTTTTTTCTGTTAAATATTTTGTTGTGTTGTTTTCTAATTCTTGTTCTGTCGCGATTGGTGTATCAAAATCAATGTCTGTAAATGTTGGCACAGAATCATTTATGTCTTCGTTAATGCTGTCTGAAATATCAAAGTCCATTGGAATCGGTATATCTGATTGAGCCGAATTTGCTTTTGCTTCTGGTTCTTTTTTTATGGTTTGTTGATTATAAATAGATATTGCACTGGTTAATGGTAAATTATTTTTTGCACGCATAAATGGAATACGCAATTCTGGGGGCAGGTCAGACGGATATTCTGGTTGTGGTATTTCGTCTTGTTTTTGTTCTTCTGGTGCTGGTTCTGCTTCTGGTTGTGGTTCAACTGCTTTTGTTCCAAAAAGTTTCGACAAAATATTCGATATTGTATTTTCAAAAGGAATAGGAATAATCAATTCTTTTTTGTGCCATGTAATTATGGTTGTTGCGATATAAAGCGGAATCATTGCGTATATCAAAAAACCAAACACTAATCCGCCAAAACCGTGCAGTGTCGCATGAAAAAATTTCCACCAATATTGGGCAGAAAATATATCAAATTTGAATATGTATTTCGTTATTAACCAAATAATAAAGAAATACCATATTGTACATTTGACAATAATTGTGTTGTTTTTTAAAAATTCCAGAATCTTTTTCATACTGATATTATAGACAATCATAATAATTTGTCAATGTTTAATAGCGAACAAATATTTTGTAATATTTTTTGTAAAAAAAACTTTTTTTAAGTGCTTTTGTATGATATAATATGCTCATAGGAATTTGGGAGAAATATTATGAAAAATATCAATTTATTTGGAAAAGCTGTGGTTAGTGTTGCTGTTTTGGCGGCTTGTGGTGTTGCAAATGCTGCAACAAATGGGCGCGCAAACGCGGTTGGTGGAACGAATACTTCGCGTATGCCAGTGATGCCTACTGTGACATTAAATACGATTGGAAATCCTGCTGTTCATACGATAAGCACTCCGTCTGGTATTCCAAATCCAATACCAAACCCAAATCCGAATCCAAATCCGAATCCAAATCCGGATCCAGACCCAGATCCAACTGATTGTCCAGATGGTGGGGTAAGGAATTCCAGTTATACAATCTCAATGTGTATGGATGATTTGTTACAATGTGTGAATACTGGTGCGTTGCAGGGTGGTCTTAATGATTTGTTTAATGCAGATGTCCGTAATTCTATTATGGGTGGTATGCGTTTATGCCAATCCGCGGTTGATAAATGTATCAAAGAAGTGCGTGTGGATTGTCGTAATATTTATGCCGCAACAACTGATGTGTGGCTTGATTTCAATTCACGTGTGATTCAGCCTGAATATTATAATTTTGTTTTGCGTAAAACTGGTTTGACACCAAATCAAGCGGAAAATACTTGTTTATTATTGGATAGAAATACATACGGTGAATCGTTCGCATCTGTATCTGATGCAAATGTGGTTAATACTGAATATAACAATTATGTTGGCGCGTACAACAGACAAATGAATAATACTTTGTCTAAAAATAACCCCCAAGGTGTTGAAATTAACACAACTGGATACGATGGAAATCGTGGACATTATGCGCGTTGGGATGCAGCAAATGCAGAATGTTTAATTCGTGTTGCGGCATATAACAAAGACAATTTGATTACAAACAAATGGTTGGGAATTGGTGATGATACCCCGGCTGAGGTTTGGCAGAAAGCAGGTTCAACATTTACTTGCAGCAAAGATTTGTTTGATATGGGCTCTTTGTTAAATCAAACCAAAACAGCGGCAGTTATCGCGGTGCCTGGTGGAACTATCTTGGGTGCATCGATTGGTGCTGCGGCTGGTGCCGGTGCATATAATAAAAAAGCCGAAGTTGATGTGTGCGAAGATACAAAATTTCTTGATAAATTAAAGAATTATTTCAGAGCCAATCCACAAAAGGCAAGCGATCTTGCAAATTATTTTGATTCAACAACAAGTTTTAATAATTTGTTGAATGTTGATGCCTCTGGATGTGAGAGTCTGCTTGAATTATGGCAGTTGATGGGAGCATATGATAATGCTGTAAAAATGTGTAAATCTAGCGCATATGGTCAGTACTTTCAGAGTTTTAGCTCAAGTGAGTCGAACGGAACTACTGTTTCTAGTTGTAGCTACAATAATGGTTATGGTGAGATACAAATTAGCACAAGTTTAAACTGTGAGGGCTTACAAACCGCGGCACGACAGAATGGACCCGCTGTACAGAAAGCATTTGAAAGCTGTTCTTTCAAAAGTTTGCTTAAATTAGATTCGTCCATTTATTGTTCTGGTAATCCTGGAAATTGTGTTGATACTGTTGAAATAAATCGTCAATTGGCTCAGTTGAGGGGATATCTTGGTGGTATTGAATCTTTGTTGAAAAGTGCAACACCAAAACTGAACAAAGGTGCGGAAATCGGCAAGGGTGCGGCGATTGGTGCTGTGACTGGGGCAAGTGCTGGTGGTCTTGCTACTGCGATTACCGCGTTGGTTGAAAAGAATAATATTTCTTGCAAGGTGGGTGATGGCTTGAATAGTGTATCTTTGGGTAAATCTCATTCAATAGATTCTTTGAAAGATTTCTATGTGAAATGGAATTTAAGATTGCCAGATACAGTTGCGCCAACATCTGTGGTTTCGGATGTCGCATCATGGCAACAAGCATGTGGTCAATTTAACAGCCGTCTGATGGATTGTCCGTCTGTCCAGGTTAATTTACAAACCCCAGGTAGTTCGGTATATCAGTTGGTAAGCGCGGCATGTGTTATATCGGGCAGTGTGTGTATTCCAAATGCTTCTGTGATGAATTCTCATTTGGTTACACCTGTGCCAGTTGTAAATGTTGTGGTAAATCAAAATACTCATGTGCAATAAAAAAAACCGACCAGTTGGTCGGTTTTTTTTCGTATAATAATTGTTATAAAAAACAAAACCCAAATCGGGTTTTGTTTTTTTTACATGAGGGAAACTTTCTTTATTTGTTTTTTATATGTGATATTTTTACGCTGCTTTCTTCATACCTGATTTTATATCACGGACATATTTGCGTATTTCGTCTATTGCAACCAATGTCCCGTCTTTCTTTTCCGCGGACCAATAATCCCAACCATTAAAACTGACACTGTGTTGAATGCGTGCCGCCATAACATGAATTGATGCTTTGCCATATAATGTATGTGTTAATTGTCCGTCGTGTGTAATCATTACACGGTCGCCACGTGGTCCAACCAATGCTTGTCCAACATAGAGCAAACCCGCATCAATCAATCCACGGAATGCAACTTTTATCGCATCGCGTTTTGGGTTTTCAACTTCTATATTTGATAAATCAATCGGGGTAATGTTTTCAACACGTTCGCGCGCAGCAGTTACATAACTTTCTTCGCGGTCAATTCCGATAAAGTTGCGTCCCAATTCTTTCGCGGTTGCCGCGGTTGTTCCAGACCCCACAAATGGGTCAAGAATCACATCACCTGGTTTTGTCGAAGATAAAATTACGCGTCTCAATAAATCCATTGGTTTTTGCGTGTTGTGCAAACTTTTGCCGTCTTTATCTTTGACACGTTCTTCGCCCAGGCAAATATTTATATCCCAATCAGAACGCATTTGTTTACCACCGTTTAATTTCTTCATCGTTTCATAATTAAAAGTATATTTCCCGGTCTCGGTAGGTGTTGCCCAAATCAAAGTTTCATGCGCA
>JAKSTD010000067.1 GCA_024402755.1 Alphaproteobacteria bacterium | reverse complement strand
GGTAATACATCATTTAAGTTTGTTAAAACACATAATATTATAGTCGTTATATATTTTTCATAATGTCTGGATATTATTTTTGTACCAAACTTGTTATATAAAGTATCCAAATCCAAATCTAAAAGAAATAGCCCAAGAACTTCGCAAAGCTGGTAGTTTGCCCGAAGCGCTGTTGTGGAATGAAATAAAGAACAAACAATTAAACGGTCTTGATTTTGATAGACAAAAAATAATAGGAAATTATATAGTTGATTTTTTTTGTGCTTCTAAGTTTTTGGTTATAGAAATTGATGACAAGACCCACGATTTTAAGGTGGAATATGATACAAAACGGGACGAATACTTAAAATCTTTGAATTTAACAGTAATACATATATCTGCTAAAGAAGTGTTAGAAAATCCTCATGCTGTATATGAATGGCTCTCTAACCACCCTGGCACTTCGTGCCACCCCTCCAACGGAGGGGAACTCGTTCTCGTCGATGCCCATATTCGTGATTTCCTTGATTACTTACAATCTGGCGATGTTGTTGTGTTTAATAATTCGCGTGTGATACCTGCGCGGTTTATGGCTGATGAACACGAAATAACATTGCATACATCGGTCAATGACCACGATTGGTGGGGACTGTGCAAAAAATTCAATAAAATAAATATTGGCGATACGCTCAACATGGATGATGGTACTAAAATCCAAGTCGTTGATAAAGACGAAGAAAGCGGTTTATTACTGCACTTTGATTGTGATAATGTTTTTGAAGTATTGGACAGGGTTGGCAAAATGCCTTTGCCCCCATATATGAAACGCGAAGAAGAAACAGAAGACAGAAACAGATATCAGACGGTTTATGCAGAACCTTTGGGGTCTATGGCGGCACCAACGGCCGGGTTGCATTTTACAGACGAATTGATGATGGAAATTGAAAAACGTGGCGCAAAAATAGTTAAAATAACTCTGCATGTTGGAGCTGGAACATGGATGCCTGTCAAGACAGAGAATTTAAATGAACACAAAATGCACAGCGAATGGTGCTGTATTACCCAAGAACAGGCAGATATTATTAATAATGCCACACGCGTAATTGCTGTTGGAACGACATCTATGCGCACACTGGAAAGCGCACACAAATTGACAGATGGTAAACATCGTGTTGCGCCCATTTGTCAAACGACAAATATATTTATCACACCTGGATATGAAGTTGGGGCGGTGGATGTATTGTTGACTAATTTTCATTTGCCGAAATCGACACTTTTTATGTTAGTGTCTGCGTTCGCAGGACTTGATGAGATGAAAGCCGCATACGCACATGCCGTTGCTGAAAAATATCGCTTTTTCAGTTATGGTGATTGCTGTTTGTTGTTCAAAAAGGAAAATTAAACATGTCGTTAAAATTTGATTTGCTTAAACAGGATGGAAATGCACGTCGCGGACGCGTGCACACAGCGCATGGTGATTTTGAAACACCTGCATTTATGGCGGTGGGCACGGCAGCCACAGTCAAAGCGCTTACCATGGAACAGGTTGCCGCAACTGGTACGCAAGTAATTCTTGGAAACACTTATCATTTGATGATGCGCCCAGGTGGTGATTTGGTTGAAAAAATGGGCGGTCTCCACAAATTTAGTGGTTGGCATGGTCCTATTTTAACCGACAGTGGCGGATTCCAGGTTATGTTGCTTTTTAATCTTGTAAAAATGAAAGAAGAAGGTGTAGAATTTACTTCACATATCGATGGTGGAATTAAACATTTTTTAAAACCAGAAGATAGTGTTCATATTCAACATCAACTTGATTCTAATATTACAATGGTTTTGGATGAATGTCTGCATTTGCCAACAACGCGCGAAAGGACAGAAAAAAATGTAGATATGGTAACGCGTTGGGCGCGGCGCAGCAAAGATGCTTTTATTGATCGCGATGGATACGGAATTTTCGGTATAGTGCAGGGCGCAGATTTTCCAGATTTACGGGTAAAATCTGCACATGATTTGACCGCAATAGGTTTTGACGGATATGCCATTGGCGGACTTGCTGTTGGTGAACCACAATCGGTTATGTTTGATATGATTGCAACGGTCACACCACATTTGCCGACCGACAAACCAAGATATTTAATGGGGGTTGGAACACCACTTGATATATTGGGTGCGGTTGAACGTGGTATAGATATGTTTGATTGTGTTATGCCGACGCGTGCTGGTCGTACAGCTCAGGCATTTACGCGGAACGGCACAATGAATATGCGTAATGCTAAATTTACAGATGACAAAAATCCAATAGATGACAAATGTGGATGCCCTGCTTGTAAATTATCGCGTGCTTATATTCATCACCTTATTAAGTGCAATGAAATATTGGGCGCGACATTGTTAACCCAGCATAACCTGTGGTTCTATCAAGATTTAATGCGTGACATTAGAGAGAGTATAGAATGTGGAAACTTTCAACAATTCAAAGAAAATTTTATAAAACAATATAACCGAAAGGACAATTAAATGGATAAAAGAAAACTAGTAAGGGGGGAATTCCCAGAAACACAGCATGCTGTATTATCTCCAAAACCAAAAAAATATTATATGAAATATTCAGAACGGTCATACGAAACTGATAAGGGGATAAAATATAAAATAACCGCTTTGTATTTTTTGTATAAAGGAAATATTTTATCTGATTCTACTATGTTAAAAACAGAGCAATTTGAATATAGCGAAGAAAAAGCTTTTTTAAACAAAACATTGCATCTTGATAATCATATTGAAAAAACAATAAATAAATTTATCACAGAATTGAACAATATCGGTGCAAGCAGAAGTAACGCAATACGTATTTTGAAACAACGGGGGTTTTAATATGAAAGAGAACAGACCTGATTTAACACTGGATATGGACAACAAGATATATTTGGCGGTATCTAAAGATTTTTCCAGTACATTTGCATTTGTTTATACATTGGCTTGTCTAAAACAAGATAAACGTGGAAGCAATACATGTGATATGTTCGCCACGCGTGAAATACATGCGTTTAAAAATAAAGAAACGGCGGAAATTTATCACGCAACAATAGAAAAAATTATAGAAAAAAACGCAGAAGATGAAACCAAACAACTCTGGTTTTCTTCAAATGAAACAATAATAAAACGTTTTTTGGAAAATTGTCGATAAAAATACCTTGCAAATAATGTGTATATTTTTATATCATTATATCCAAAAGGATAACAAATTAAAAAACATCTTTTGTCTCTGTAATAAACTTAAATAAAAAGGAAAAAAATTATGGCAAGGAAAGAAGTAGAAGTAATCGATCGTGGTGGCGCAAAAACTGTCGCGAAAAAAACCTCTGTAATCAAGATAACCAAACGTACTTTTGCAGTTATATCGATAGTATGGTTGATTTTTGTTGCGTGGTTCCCATTGCATGTAAAAAATAATTATGCTGGACCGATAAAAAAATCAATGGTCGTTTCAATGTTCTTTGATTTACAAAGAAACATTGTGGAACAATATGAAAAATTGTTGGCTGGTATCAAAGATGCTATCAATCTGGAAAAACCAATAGGTGTTGCTATTGAAAAAGTGAAGATTGTTGAAAAGCAAGTGGACAAAGTGACTGATGCAACCGCCAAGGCCAAAGAACAAACAAACAAGGTTAAACAAGAAACGGAAAAAGTGTCCGCGCTAACTGGTTTGGCAAATGCTTTTGGAATTAAAACGGGTGGTGTAGATAAGGCGGTAGACAAGGCTAACGATGTTGTCGCAACTGCTGATAAAAACATTGCAAAGGTTGATGCTGTGGCAGACCAAGTGAACAAAAAACTTGATTCCGTGAAAACCGAATTGGTAAAGGTTTCTCAAATCGAAGTTGACAAGATGATTGATGAAGCGATAAAAAAACAA
>JAKSTD010000066.1 GCA_024402755.1 Alphaproteobacteria bacterium | reverse complement strand
ATACCATATCGCAAACAAAGTCAATGGGAATTGTGGTAAATTATGCGATAAAACACCAATAACATCACCATTTTTTACACCGGCCTTGTGCAAAGTTGCTGCACGCGCACGCACCTGAGACAGGAATTCAGAATACGTGATATTTTCACGAACCAAGAATAAAATTTCTGGCCATTGATTTACCGCATTTTCTAATTTTTGATACATATTCATGTTATTTCACCTTTGTTTATTCTTGCTTGCGCCCCAAAAAATTTGGGACGCAAATAAATTATTCATGCTTGTTTGGATATTTACCTTCAATCAACCATTGACGCACTACATGATGTTTAATTTTTTGTGTGCTAGTCATTGGCAAATCATCAGTAGTCATTGCAAAATGCGTTACCCATTTATATGAAGCAACTTTTTTATTGGTATTTACGCCTTCTTTTGCCAATCTTTCCATTGTCATATCTTGTTCAACAGAAAAGACAGCATACGCAACTGTCTTGCCATTTATTTCGTGTTCAAAAACAGCAACACTTTTTACACCTGGAATTTCAATGAACAAACCTTCCAGTTCATCAGGATAAACATTTTTACCGGAATCTAAAACGATAACTTGTTTTTTACGACCAGCGAAATGTAATTCACCTTTTTTATCCATGAACACCAAATCGCCAGTGCAAAAGAATCCTTCTTTATCAAATGCTTCCTTGTTTGCTTCTTCATTATTTAAATAACCATTTAAATTTTGATTTCCACGAACCCAAAGCATCCCGATACCATTTTCATCCTGGTTTCGAATTTGGCATTCTGTATCTCCCATTGGCGCACCAAACGCATATGGAACACGTTTTTTCAATGGCTTTGAACAACAGATTGGCCCCACAGTTTCTGTCATACCATAACCTTGAACAAAAGCCATCCCCAGTTGTGTATAGAATTTTTCAACTTCTGGCTTAGTTGCTGCACCACCTGCAACCAAAAGACGCGCACGACCACCAAAAATTGAACGAATTTGGTTTAATACTTTATCAACCAATTTTCCAAGTCCAATCATACGCAACAACTTTTGATTATTCATAATGAAAGATACCAATCCCCATTTCTTCTTTTGCTTGATACCATCAATAATCTTTTTGCGGAATATTTCCCACAACTTTGGCACCGCTGGTATTATCTGAGGTTTATATTGCGCGAAATCCGCCATAATTGCATTAGGATTAATTGTCGATTGTAATAAAATACCCATACCAAAATGAAGTGGTGCCAAGAACCCAACTGCAAAACCAAACACATGATAAAGCGGTAAAAACGCATAAAACATTTCACCAGGTCTTAACCACTGGTTCAAATATTCCAAATTATCAGAACAAGAAACCAAATTAAAATGTGTCAAAGGCACAATTTTTGGTGTTCCGGTTGAACCAGATGTAAATGATAATGTTGCAACATCGTTATCTTTTAATGTGTATGGTTTCAATTTTTCATCTGTTTCTTTATCCTTTGTTTGAATATCAAAAAATTTAAATATTTTATTATCATAGAAAAAAGATTTTTCCGCACACACAATTTTGCAATCTGTTAAAAGTGTCATATTGTTATATTCAACAGATGTTAAATTTGTATCCAATAACAATACTGTCCCACCCAGATACCAAATCGCAAAAAGTGTTATTGGAAATTCAGGCAAATTATGTGACAGTAAACCAACAACATCACCAGGTTTAACACCAGCTTTTTTTAAACTTGTTGCGCGTGCTTTTACCAATTTCGGGAATTCTTCATAAGTTACATTTTCACGGACCAAAAACACGGTTTCTGGATTTCTTTTTACATTTTTTTCAAGCAATTCATACATATTCATCTTTTTCACCTTTTCTTTAATTTAATAATTATTCGTGTCTATTTGGATATTTTCCATCAATTAAATTTTGACGAACAATATGATGTTTAACTTTTTGGGTACTGGTCATTGGCAAATCTTCATTTGTCATCGCAAAGTGTGTCACCCATTTATAAGAGGCAACTTTCCTATTAGCACTGGTAATTTCTTTTGCTAATTTTTCCATTGTCATATTTTCATCGACTTGGAACACACCATAAGTGACCGTTTTACCCTTAACCTTATGTTCAAACACAGCGACATTTTTTACACCTTTAATTTCCATAAACAATGCCTCTAATTCATCAGGATAAACATTTTTACCAGAATCTAAAACGATGACTTGTTTTTTACGACCAGCAAAATGGTATTGTTTATTCTTATCCAGATAAACCAAATCGCCTGTGTTAAACCACCCGTCTTTATCGAACAATTCTTTGTTCACTGCATCATTATTCAAATAACCACGGAATATATTTGGTCCGCGCACCCACAAAGTCCCAACACCATTTTCATCAGCATCTTTTATCATGCATTCCGAACAGCCCACAGGTGTTCCAAACGCAAAAGGCACACGATGTTTCACTGGTCTTGAACAACAAAAAGGCCCAACCGTTTCCGTCATGCCATACCCCTGGACAAAAGCAATACCAAGTGATTCATAGAAACTTTCCACTTCTGGCTTAGTTGCTGCACCACCCGCAATCATCAGGTTCACACGACCACCGAAAATATCTTGAATTGGCTTTTGCACACGACGAACCAGCCCACCAAGCCCGATATTCTCCAAAGTTTTTCGATATTTCAACACAGGTCTAACAAACCACCACACATGTCTTGACTTCAAACCGTCGATAATCTTGTTACGAAAAACCTCCCAAAGACGCGGAACCGCCGGAATACAGTGTGGACGATAAGTTTTAAAATCATCCAAGATATTTTTTGGATTAATTGTTGGTTGTAATAATATTCCCATATGGAAATGCATAGGTGCCAAAATTCCCGCTGCAAACCCAAACACGTGATACAGTGGCAAAAATCCATACATTATCTCATTTTTGTGAATCCATTGACCCATATCCGCATAGCAATCAGACGATGTCTTTAAATTACCATGCGTTAATGGCACCACCTTTGGATTGCCGGTCGAACCAGATGTGAACGACAAAGTTGCAATATCATCATCCGCTGTTTTTGCCGGTTTGACTTTTGAATCCGCAGAATCATCATTGGTTTGAATATCAAAGAATTTAAAAACCTTGGTTTTATAGAAAAAAGATTTTTCCGCACACACAAATTTACACTTTACCGTCTTTGCCATATTATCATATTCAAACGGTGTCAAATTTGTGTCCAACAACAAAACAGTTCCACCAAGATACCAAGTCGCGAATAAATTTATTGGAAATTCTGCAATATTATGTGCCAACAGTCCAACAACATCGCCAGCACGAACACCAGCATTATACAAACTTGTTGCGCGTTTATGGATTAAATTCAGAACTTCTTTAAATGTAATTTTTTCGCGTACCAAATACAGGGCATTTGGCGATTCTTTCGCCACCTGCTCCAAAAACTGATACATGTTCATAACATAAAATCCTTGTTGTTTTTATATTGGACAAGGTATATTATAGTATCATAAAATAAAGATTGCAAATATGAAAATACTTACATTAAACATTAACTCAATTCGCGCCCATATTGAAAGTTTTATGGACATTTTACGTTCTGGTGAATACGACACCATTTTAATCCAAGAATTAAAGGTCGAAACCGCAAATTTTCCTTATAATTTACTTGATGAATATGGGTATAATTTGAAAGTTTTTGGTCAAAAATCATGGAACGGTGTCGCTACTTTTTCAAAATTTTCTATTGAAGACACTATTCTTGGCATGCCGTCTTACCCAGATATAAATGCGCGTTTTCTGGAATGTGTTATTGATGGACATATTCGTATTATAAATGTATATATGCCAAATGGGGACTGTATTGAATCACCAAAATTTCCGTATAAATTAGAATGGATGCGCGCATTTACAAAATATAT
>JAKSTD010000065.1 GCA_024402755.1 Alphaproteobacteria bacterium | reverse complement strand
ACGCAATGGCACTTTATGTCCACCACGGAGATTATCTATTATTACTGGAATTTTTTCACCGTTTGCTATAACAAAAATATTTTCTTCGCCCATTTATTTATCTTATATATTTCTTGATTTCGTTGATTATTTTATCAAAATCAAAACCATATTCAAGATAAACATTGTCCCCGTTTCCCGATTCGCCAAATGTATCAATTCCAATAACCGCATCTGCAAATTCAAACCATGGGGATGGGGATGCCGCCTCAATCGCAATCACACAACCACGCAGAATTTCTTTTTTATATTTTTCATCTTGTTCACGGAAAGCCCCTAAATTCAACATGGATACAACCTGGATGTTTTTAAAGCGCGATGCGATTTCTACCGCCAATGGAACCTCACTGCCGCTGGCAATCAAAGTTGTCTTGGCACGACCAGATTTAGCCCGATAAATCACGTATCCACCGCACGATAAATTCGAATCGGTTGATGTCGCAATCTGTTTAAATTTCTGTCGCGATAAAATAATACAAGACGGATGTTCAACATCACGAAGCGATTCGTTCCATGCATATACCACCTCTGTCATATTGCAAGGACGAAAAACATTCAAATTTGGAATCAAACGAAGTGACGATAATTGTTCAATCGGCTGGTGTGTTGGGCCATCTTCACCAACCGCGATGCTGTCATGCGAAAAGACATAAACAGACGGTAACCCAGACATCGCAGCAATTCGAATCGATGGTTTCATATAATCACTGAACACCAAAAAAGTCGCCCCCGCCACACGCAACCCATCCGCCACCATACCGTTCATTATCGCCGCCATACCATGTTCGCGTACACCAAAGTTTATAAAATTACCGTTAAATTTGTTTGCATCAATGACCTTTGACACAGATGTTTTGATATGTGTATTGTCCGCCAAATCCGCCGAACCAGTTATTAAATCGCAACCCATGCGCATCAACAAATCAAGATATATCCCAGACAATTCACGCGTGGAAATCCGTTCCGGTGTTTTTGGCAATTTAACACGCGGCAATGCAATAATCGATTTACTTTTCGGTGCCGTCGGTCGCTTTGCCACAGTTTTCCACAAATGCAAACCATCCGCATCATTGTTCTGTGTAATCAGCGACAACATTTCTGTATCAGTCAACGCAAATCCATGCGCGCGCGCATCATTTTCCAATTTACATCCACGCCCCAAAATATTCTTACACTGGATAAATACAGGTTGCGACGATTGTTCCGCCCTTTCCAAAGCATGGTCTATTGCATCAACATCGTTTCCCCGCACAGACATTACATTAAAACCCATTGCGCGCATACGCGCATTTACATCCATGTCTGTTTGCGCAATGCCGTCTATGGATAATTTGTTATCATCCCACAAGACAATCAAATTATTTAAATTTAATCGCCCCGCCAATGATAACGATTCAAAAGATACACCTTCCATCAAATCGCCATCTGAAACCATACAATAAGTGTGCGATTGAGCCCCACGTATTTTTTGTGCCAAAGCAAAGCCAACCGCATTACCAACCCCCTGCCCCAAAGGCCCCGTCGTTGCATCAACCCCATCAATTCCATATTCTGGATGCCCGGGCAATCCACCAATCTTTCGAAAAGTATTTAAATTCCCAATTTTATATCCAGCCAATTTCAACACAGAATAAAGCAACGCGCTTCCATGTCCTGCAGATAAAACGAATCGGTCAATACCGCGATTCAAATGATTTGCAAATATAATTGTCATCATTTCCGCAGCATCTAAAATAATTCCAACATGTCCACTGTGCGCAGAAAGCACAGCAGACAATGCGCCCGCGCGCGCCGCATTAGACATCTGTTGTAATTGTTTGGCATTGAACTTCATTTTATGATATTATATCACAAAAAGGATGATAATAAAATGTTAAAAATTTGGACAGACGGCAGTTGTTTGGGCAATCCAGGCCCAGGCGGATGGGGATTTATTGCTACGGACGGGAAAAACATCGCTGAACGTTGTGGTGGCGAAAAAAATACCACCAACAACAAAATGGAATTAACTGCTGTTATAAAAGCATTACGCGCGGCAAGGAAACACAACGAAATCGAAATTCATACCGACAGCCAATATGTAAAAAACGGTATGCAATCTTGGATAAAAAATTGGAAAAAGAACAACTGGAAAACCGCAGACAAAAAACCTGTGAAAAATAAAGAGTTATGGCAAGAATTGGACGAACTGGCATCAAACATAAAAATTCATTGGGTCTGGGTCAAGGGGCATGCCGGCGAAGAATTTAACGAACGGGTTGATGATTTGGCAAGGGGTGCTGCAGAAAGTTATAAATAAAAAAAGCGCCGAATGGCGCTTTTTTATTCACGATACGGATTATCTTTAAATTTACTGGGCAACAAAGATATTATAACAAGGAATATCCCGACTATCCCAGAAAACACCCATGATACTTCTGCCAAAAAGACAAAAAGCACCGAAAAATATACCATCAGCATAAACACAAACCCCAACAAAACACAAAACCAAAAAGTCAACAACCACTTGGCACTTAATCCTACATCATGTAATCTGCGCGCAGTCAAAGTCAAACCTGGTATAAATATAGCAATAGACCAAACCCAATACAAAAATCCTACAAAAGGAACCCTGGCAAACAAACTGAAAACAAAATTCACCAACAATACAAACAACACAGCAAACCAATATTCGCTTCGTTGTGCTGTTCCATTAATTTCGGCATATTTTGTCCAAAAACGTGTAATTGCTGTATTAAAATCAACCATTTTCTGTTGCGTTGTTTTTTTAACAACTTTCTTTTTCACGGGCATATTTTCTCCTTTTGTTCAAGACCGTTTTATTGTATCACAATTTACGAATAAAATCAAAGCGCCATTTGGCGCGCTTTGAATTATTTTTGTTTTTCTTGATTTGTAATTTTTAATAAATTTTTTTCATACAATCGCTTGGACTGCAAGTTTAATAATTTACAAATATATTCTGCGTGTCCTTTGGTTAACGGAGAATAAATAACATCTTCATCTGACACAACTTGAAAATCTTTTTCACCCTTGGTGATAGATTGCGGTTTCACAACCTGGTGCGAATAAGTAAAAAACACAGTTCCACCATTAACACCACTATCATGAATTGAAGTAATCACACGGGGTTCTGGTTTATATGTGATATACGGTTTATCCTTGGTAGGTTCTCTTTTGCCAACCACATACACAATAAATCCAGGCAAAAGTTTCGTAGTATCTGCATAAATATTAAAATCCCACGAACAATTATTTAATTCTTCGGAAATATTTATGACTTTATCCCATACAATCACACTATCCACCCCTGCTTCGGGATCCATATCTGGAATGTTTTCAAGTGCTATATCCTGGTGTGATTCATATAATTTACGAGATAAACGCTCAAAGCGTTTCAATCTTAATTTATCTAGCAAAGACATATTTTATTCCTTTATTTTGTCAAAAGGTTATTATGCCCCCTCTTATCCCCCCGAAACCCTGTTGCAACGACAAACATTTCAACAGAATCTTTACGCGAAGATGGCGGTTTTATATAATGAACATTTTCAAAATGTTCTTTGATTTGTTTTACCAAATCGTTTGTCGCACCCCCAGTAAAAGACTTTGCAACAAATGTACCACCTTTTTTCAATGCGCGCAAGGCAAAATCAAACGCGTATTCCAACAACACCATTTGTCGTAAATGGTCCGTTTTTTTATGTCCAACTGTATTCGGTGCCATATCAGACATAACAACATCCACTGTGCCATTTGTGGAATCGGTTAAATTTAATTTTTCTTCCAACCAGCGCAATGCTTCATCACTGGTAAAATCGCCTTGATAAAATACAACACCATTTATTGGTTTGATTTCCAACAAATCCATCGCAAAAATTTTAGTTTTTGGAAATTCGCGCGCTACATATTGCGACCACGAACCGGGCG
>JAKSTD010000064.1 GCA_024402755.1 Alphaproteobacteria bacterium | reverse complement strand
AAACTAAAATCTGTTTTAGGAGTAATTTTATTTATCGTTTCAACCAATAAATTTATCGTAGATTGCACATCTTCAAACGAACACATTTCTGATGGAGAATGCAAATAACGACATGGGATACTGACCAGTGCAGAAACAACCCCACCACGAGACAATTGAAGTGGTTCAACATCCGTGCCAAATGGTCTGCCACTGGCTTCAACCTGATAATCAATATTTTTTGTTTTTGCTGTTTTTTTCAAAAGCTCAAACAATTTTGTGTTTATGTGTGGTCCGCGTGCAATTACCCCACCATTTCCAAGTATTACTTCTGCATCTGGAACTGAATCAGGTGTATCATTTGTAGGAATCACATCAACCGCAAAACCCACATCTGCTTGCGCTAAATATGCAGCAGTTTTTATGCCACGTACACCGACTTCTTCTTGTACAGAAGCGATTGCTTCTACTGCAACAGATAATTTTTGCTTAGATAACTTTCTCAAAACTTCTAGTGCAATAAACGCGCCGACTTTGTCATCGCATCCACGGCAAGAAAAAGTGTTGTTTTGTAATTCTATGTATCCTTGATACAAAACCATTGAATCACCAATTTCAACCAATTTTTCTGCATCTTGTTTACTTGTGGCCCCTATATCTATAAACAAATCTTTTAATTTTGATGCAGGTTTGGTGTCTTCTATCTTGTGAATAGGTTTTTTACCAACAACACCAAACACTAATCCTTTTCTGGTCTTTATCATGACCCGCTGACCTATTACAACCTGAGCATCCCATCCGCCAATTGCTCCAACTCGAAGAAAACCATCATCTGAAATAGTTCGTATTATAAGACCAATTTCATCACAATGTCCAACAACTACTATTTTGCGTTTTGCGTTTGGGTTAATTATAGCATGTGCAGAACCAACGGGGTCTACATAAACATTTTTAGTTATCTTTTTTGCTTCTTCAACCCAGGTTTTAACAATGTCTTGTTCGCATCCAGATGGAACAACCGTGCCTAACAACTTTTTAAGAAATTCTTTATTTGATATTTGTTGTTTTTTCGTTGCCATCGACATTCCTTTTTTTGAAAACACAGAGTATAAACCCATACCTTTTTCGAATTATTAAACAAAAAAAACGAACACGCAACTTTAATTTGTTATTATACTTCTTTTTGCGTAGTAAATATGTAGATTTTTTGTTTTATGGCTGTAATTAGCCACAGAAAACACAAAAATATTAACAGACACACGGACTAAGATGTTGGTTTCCTGCGGTTTTTAAGAAATTATTTGTTGTGACGTACGGACTAGTCCGTATGTTTGAGTATATTTTTGGTAAAAATAGTTGTTTTAGAAGTTTTATAAACAATCAATATTTTATCAAAATTCCGCAGAAATCCGCAGTGTTCCGCATATATAATCTGTCCGTTTTTTGACATGTGGATTAACAGCAAGCCCGCAATTTGCCCAGATTTCCTTGGGTTGCAGCTTGTAAGATGCATGAATCAGCCACTTTTTCGCGTATAGCTGTGTAGCTACTGTGTAGCCGTTTTTGAATGTGTAGCTCCTGTGTAGCAAAAAAATTGCACTATCGTGTAGCTACATGTGTCGAAAACATACGAAAGACAGAAGCTGTAAAACACGACTTACGGAATATTTTGATGCAATAATTACACTTTGAACGCAGGTGTCATACGATTGATTTCAGATTGTGGCAATCCATAAAATCTAGCAACATTTTGCCAGTTTGAAATCACTGTTTTCACACTGTTCACAATCGCTTCAGCCTCTGGTGCAGATATCCTAAAATATTTGGCATATTGTAATGCGTTTTCTATTGATGCTGTTGCATTATCTTCCGCAATAGCTGTGTGGAGAGTATCGGTTTTTTCGGCACTTGGATTAACATCGTACAGTGGCGATAATATCCAGCCTTTGCCTACGTGTAAAAAACCATGGTTACGCAAATGGTCGTCGGTGTTAGAAATTAGAACAGAGAATACTATACGTTTCCATAGTTCAACTAAATCTTCATCTGGTTTTGCCCCGTTTTGAATCAAGAAATCAGCAATTTCTGTATAGTTATATGTATTCATATCATTATCAATCGCGTTTAACATGGTCATAGCAGATGCAAAAGGAATTCTAGTTGTGCCTTGTCTGTCAAAGCGTTTAATAATCAATACATCTTTGTTCATAATGCTTTTTAATTGAAAATCCGGAACGTTTAGTCCGCAACGTTTTGCTAAATCTAATGCTATAGCTTCCCATACAACAACACGGGTATCGTCATCTTTTTTTGGGAATTTTGCAATGCATAAGTTATTATTATCATCTACCACAGACGCCTTTGGTCTTGCACCACCCAAAGAAGAACCAGGGGCTAATAGCAATAACAATTCTTTGTTTGTATCGGTTTTATCGTTAATAGCTTCTGCTGCATGCAGTAATTCTGGTAATTTTATTAGCGGCGGAACGGCACCAGAGACAGTGGTTGTTAGAAATTCACCTTTTTCAACTTCTTTAAAACGTAAAGCACCCTGACGTGCAAAATCGTTAACACGTAGAATATAATCAATTTCATTTAATGTTTTTTGTGGTCTAGATTCAGTAGTCGCCAATTCTTGTTCATACCTTATCATCAATTTGCGTCCCCAACGATCAGGAGCACAATCTTCAAACGCACCAAACATCTTGTCTTTAGAAAAAAACATTCCTGGTGCCAAAGGGAGATCTGGTGCTAAACCAAATGCATATGGTGATTCTAGCCACGTTTGATCGTACTGAAAACCGGCAGATTCTTTTGTGCCTTTGATTTGAGATGTTAAATATCCAACCAAAGTATCGCCAACGTCAGTTGATAGATAAACTAAATATTTTTTATTTGCCATAGTTTTACTCTTTCTTCGTGTTTCTTGCGCGTTTTGGCAATGCCAAAGATTCTACTATTAAACCTGTTTCATCATATTTTATATCCGCAATGTCTGACAATTTGTCGATCATCCCCAAGACAAATAAGACCTTTGCATAAATTCCAAGAGATGTAGCGGGGTCTCCGTTTTCAACTTTGGTCAACGTTGGGCGTGTTATTCCGGCACGTTGTGTCATCATTTCTGCCGTAATTCTCCTGCGAATCCTGGCTTCCTTGATATCCGATCCCAGCTTTTTTAACGTTCTGTTAACAGGTATAGGAAAAATAGTTGTTTTTCTCATGGTCAAATCTCGCATTTTGTAAATTATCTTTTGCGTTATGCTAGTATAATGTAAAAGATAATTTCTATTTTGTCAAATTTATTATATCATAAAAATGCATATATAAAAAGCATGTTTTTATAATAATTATGTGTTTTTGTGGAATAACACCCTGTTTTGAGCCCAAAAACAAACAAAAAAACGGCACAAAACGTGCCGCTTGAAGTTAAACGCATTATATCACAAAATGAGATAAAAATCAATATAATATGAAATTTTGCAGAAATTTTTTATAGAAAAAAGTATATGTTTTTCTATAAAAATCGATTCGTTTGAAAAGGGGGATTTTTTGTTTAAATGACGTCGATGATGGAAAAATAAATAAATTTAACAAAGCATGATATTTCATGCTTTTTATTGCTTTTGTTTCTTTTTGATACATTATGATACAAATTTTCCTGCCCAAAAAGCCCAAACTTTTGCGGTTTTTACACGACTTTTTATTTTTTATGTGCTATAACTTATATGTAAGGATATTAAAAATTGCTGCGATATTTGATAATACCTTGTGGCATTTTTAAACCAAACAAAAGCCATAAACCCAAAGGAGAAAAACATGGAACATCAGTTCGTATTGAATGGGGGAATGGAGAGAGAAACAAAACATACTTTTATAAAAGCAGACTATCTAGAAGATAGACTTCTTACACCAAGACAAACGGCAGCATATCTTTGTTCATCTGTTTCAGCGTTAAGCCAATATCGTGCGCTGGGGATTGGACCGGCATACCACAAAATCGGCAAAATGGTGCGTTATCGCATATCCGATATAA
>JAKSTD010000063.1 GCA_024402755.1 Alphaproteobacteria bacterium | reverse complement strand
TTCATATTTTTGGCAGAATAAATAATATCACCAGACACAACCAAATGATCATAAAGATTTATATTTAATTTTTCCAAAGCCATTTCTAGTTCTTTGGTTATTTGTATGTCTTGTGACGAAAAGGAAGTCCCTGGTGTTGGATGATTGTGAACCAAAACGATATTGCGCGCGTTTAAATCCAAAGCATTTTTCACAATTTCACGAATATAGACCGCCGCCCAATCAACAGTGCCAGAACTATGTAATTCATCCTGTATCAATTTATATTGTGAATCTAAATAAATTACATGAAATTCTTCTATGTGTTTGCCAGCCAATATTAATTTACAATAATTCTCTAATTTTTCATAGTTATGAAATATTGGTTTTTCATCTAAAATAACCTTGTATTCCATCTCGGTTATTTTATGAATAAGTTTGAAAAATGTTGCTGCATTTTCTTTTATACCGGGATTATTCATTAAATCTTCCATTGATGCGGCCATTAAACCGGGTATGTTGCCATATTTTTTATACAACTGTCTCGATAAGGCGCGAACATCACATCTGGGGATTACGTATGTCAAAAGTAATTCTAAAATTTCATATTCTGCCAGTTGACCATCAAGAAACTTTTTGCGCAATCTGGCCCTGTGTCCTTGTTGTAAAGATTTTAAATCTTGTGATTTAATCATGTAGCATTTTTTCTGTGAATATAATAACACCGTCTTCTGTGATACCAAGTGTATGTTCCCATTGTGCAGATAAACTGCCGTCCAGGGTTCGAACAGTCCATCCATCTTTGGAATCAATTTCACATTTGTGTGTCCCGACATTTATCATCGGTTCAATAGTAAATACAAAACCCGGCTGCATTATCAATTTATCATAAGCCCTATCATAAAAATGCAGTATGTTTGGATTATCATGCATAACCTTGCCAATGCCATGACCACAAAAATCTTGAACAATAGAAAAACCATGCGGTTTTACCACAGATTCTATGGTTTTACCAATTTCAGAAAGTGGAACACCCGGCGCACAAATCGATATTGCGGCATTCAAGGCATCTTGGCAAGTTTGAACCAATTCGCGCGCTTTGTTTGATACATTTCCAATCATAAACATACGCGATGCATCCCCATGAAAGCCATGAAATTCAGCAGTCAAATCAACATTTATAATATCACCATCTTTTAATATAACATTGTCGTCTGGAATACCGTGACAAACCACTTCATTTATCGATGTACAAATACTTTTTGGATATCCCATATATCCCAAATCAGACGAACGCGCCCCATTTTCTTTTAAAAATTCCGCAACCAATCTATCTATTTCCCCGGTTGATGTTCCCGCAACAATATGTGGTGTTATATAATCAAAACAACGCGCAACCAAATCACCAACAACACGCAATCTTTTAAAATCTTTTGGTGCATACACAGATGATAACATTTTTATTTCCTTCGTTTTAAAGCCAATTTTGCAGCCCGAACTGATAACTTCAATGAAAAATCACGAATTAAAATTTCTGGTTGCATACCATTAGTTCTGCATAATTTTTCCAAATCATTTAATTTAGATAAAGCATTTACAATTTCGTTTTCAGGCCATATCTTCATTGCATTTCGAAATTTATCAGCGACCTTCCAAAACAAATTCTTGGGTAATTGCCCGTCAGTCACAGCAGTTAACAACTTTGAAAAATGATTATACAACATTCGTACCAACATATTAGCATCAGCCCCACTGTAAATCAATCTATCCAGCGCAATCATGGTTTGATTTATATGTCCAGCAGTCAAAGAATACATATAATCATCCGCACTGGTCGCAGATGTATCAGGTAAACATTTTTCTACATCTTCCAATTCTACAACATGTTTATCCGAAACATATATAGCAATTTTTTGTAAAAAACTGCGCGTGATTCCCCTGTCGCCCCCCATGTGTGATAACATATAAGACATCGCATCTGGGGTCACTTGACGAATACCTGCTTGGGCAGATAATTCTTTGTGAATAAGTGCCTCCAAAGTTTTACTGTCATCTGTATAACATGCAATAGCAGCGATATTTTTTCCTTCTTCAAACAATTTACGCAAAGAGCCAACACGCAAGTCCCCGGCAGTAACAATCAATGTTGCACATAACGATTGACTGGTTGCCAATTCAGATATAAATTTCGTATCACTGTCCCCCGCATCAGCAATAATAACAGCTTTTCGACCACCAAACATTGACGGAGAGCAACTTTCTGCGAATACAGCATCTTGTTTATCACGCAAATCACTTGCATCAACAGCCAATAAATTGTCTTTATCAATTTCCAATTTTTCAAGTGCTTTATCACATAATTCATCAACCAAACCAGCATCTGGTCCGTATATCAACACCGCGTTAATATTTGATATACTCGAATTAAAATCCGCCTCTTTCCACTTCATTTATTGATTTTCCACTTTTTGAATTTCGGCGATTGTCCGCATACTTATTTTTTCAGATAATTGGTGTATCGCATTCATCACAGCATTATTATACGAAGCATTTGCAGCAACCAAATAACGAACAAAAGTATAACTTTCCGCGGCAGATTCCGAACCCTGCGCAATTTCTGTATCGCCCTGTTTTAAAACATAAGAAGCATTAAGTTTAACTTCTTGCCACACAGCATCACCCGCGCGTTCCAAGGCCTTGTATTGTGTCACAGGTTCTTTTAAATCTACAGTCAAAGAATATACAGCATTTTGTTCATGCATGCCACCAAATTGACTGTTCAAAGAATTTCGAAGTTCTATCCCGTTAATCCCACTTATTGGGGCAACATAAATATCAGTATCGTTGCCAGAAAATATCGGTTGAAAACTGCACGCGGTCAGCATTAAAAGTAAAAGTGTTTTTTTCATTTGTTTTTCCTGTTGAACTTTTATGTAATTTTAGCTACACTTTTTACAAATCGCAAGAGGGAATTAGTGAATATTTTTTTAATTCTGTTGTCTTTCATAATAATGGCAGGATATTACATTATGTCCAGTCCTTCTCAACGCATGGTTCAACACGAAACAGAATATTCTATTAAAAAGGCAGATTTGCGCTCTATCGCAGAGTGCGTGGTTTCTTCACAAAATGCTGCTATGTACGGCGAAGAATTTGTCAATGATTGCGTAGAACGATACGAAATAACCAGCCAATATGTTTGTATGAATCGTTCGTATAATGTCGTTTCTTGCGATACAGAGACAGGCAAAGCACCGACATATAACTTTATAATAACAACCAGTTCTCCGTTGCCGGAAAACGAATACAACAATATGTTGGAAGTATTGGAACAATATTATCCAGATGCAGGGACATTTGGTGTGTTTATAAATCCTGATTTAATGTCGGCTGGCTCTGTATCTCGTCGCGCAATTCCGCAAAAAATCATAAACTCTGCGAATTTAACAGACGGACAGCTGGTATACATTATGCAATACAAAATTCCAGAGGCAACTATTGAATACCCTGTGGTTGATGGCTCAGACATAAATTGCCCACCAAACACGATGAAAACATATCGTTTCGGGCGCTGGCAATGCATTGAATACAATTACAAAACTTCGTGTGCTGGCGATACAATTTGGGATGAAATATCAATGCAGTGCGTGGCAGACGAAACCCGCAAACCACTTTGCGCAAACAATCAAACCGCAGTTTTAATAGATAACATCTGGGAATGCGTTGACCCATTTGGCGACAAAACATGTCCCGAAGGCATGATTGCTCGTTTGAATTATAGCGCTTTGCAGTGGGAATGCGTAAAAGACCCAAATGCCACTAAATCTATGAAAAAATGTGATAATGTTGCCAAGGCGCCACGGACTCGTGGTGGAATCGGGGCGACATTGCGTATTCGTTCTGTATCTTGCACAGATTGTGAAATGGCTGTGGTTGACGAAGAAACTTGTGCGACATATTGTATTCCTGACCCATCAAAACTTTCAGATTCAACTTGCTATGGCAGCGCAGCGGAAGAATGCACTGGGACATCCCGCGCAATTTATTTT
>JAKSTD010000062.1 GCA_024402755.1 Alphaproteobacteria bacterium | reverse complement strand
GAGCATCTGACTACGGATCAGAAGGTTGAGGGTTCGAATCCTTCTGGGCGCGCCACGAATTTGAAAAACACGGTTAAATACCGTGTTTTTTTAATTCGTATCGTCCCAGCAGGGTGAGAACCCGAACAAAGTTGCGAAGCAACGAAGGGTTCGACAACAAGTAGATTTTGGAAGTGAAACACACCAAAATTGTTACGGTTGCCCCGCAGACACAAAGTGTCGAAGGAATCCTTCTTGGTGCGCCAGAAATTCACCATTAGCCTTGAAAAAACACCAAAAATATACTATAATTATTGGGATGAGGAATCCCAACACAACCAAGAGGTGGCATGATGGCAATTTCACTGGAAAACAAACTGTTTGATTATTTGGCACAACTGCATTTTGATTTGATGTCACCAGAAGTTCGCGCACGTTTCGATGAATATGCCAAAAACAAAGATTTTCAAGGACATATGAAGGAATGGAACAACCGTTATGTCGGTGGTATGCTACCAGATTTTGTTAACCCTGGTGTTGGTGGTGTCACAAACGAACATCAATTAACCGGTGATGAATGGGATAAACTGTATTTAGCCTTTCAAAAAACGTTACAACGTATGAACAAGGCCAAAGATCCAAAAGTTGGTTTTGACGGTGGATATGACAAAAAGACCAAAGATTTTATTGCAAAATGGTTTGGTTCGGATAAATTGTTTGATCAAGACAAGGCAATTGCTGCGGTAGAAGATAAATTAACCACCGCAGTTGGCCCCGCTAATTCTTTACTTTCTTATCTGACTATCAATCGTGGCAAATTAGAAACTATTTTTAAAACACAAGGTGTTGTTTCAAAAGATTCAAATGAATTTACATATGATAAATTACTAAGTGGACTGGCAACAAAAAAATATAACACAGATGATAGTTTTAGAAGTAATCTTTCAAATGTAATAAGCTATATCGAAGGTTATGGACCAAATGGTGGGGCACCTGCTGGATATTGGCCTGCTGGATTGGGAATGTCGCCAGCAATTGATTTTGGGGCTCCTCTACCACCAGACTTCAATGATTGGTTTGTTGCACCAACTGTTTATACACCACCACTTGTGGGCAACCGTAAAGATGATTTTAAAACAAAATATTCAGATGTTTTCAGTGAACTATTAGACCCAAAAAATTCTAAGGTTCTTGAGAAATTTCTAGGAAACGCAGAACCAATCATAGGCGATCAAATCAAGGCAGCTGTTACACAAACCGATTACACAAATAAAGATTCCAAAGATTATGTACCAGAAAAATATCCTGATTCTAAAAATTGGAAACAAAGGTTTGAAGATTGGAAAAATGATACTTATGAAAATCATCTGCGCAGATTTACAAACCCAAGTCGTGGAACACGTTTGTATTTCAGTCCTTGGTCACAGAATATCATCAAGGCCTTTGACAAAGCCAAACTTAAACCAACAGATGGGTTGGAGGGAATACTGTCTAAAAAAGATGATGTTCTGAAAAACTTGAAATCAACCCCAACAGCAACTTCTCATTTTAAGTGGTTTACTGAAACTATTGAAAATTTAAAAACAGCTGGTATGAACAAAGCTGTTGAAGGCGCACTGCGCAACGGAAAACAAATGCGCGATCTCGTATCTGCTGTAATTGCTGAAGCAGTTGAACAGAATAAAATCAATGAAGCAAAGACCGCTTTAGAAGTATTATCTGTTGCTAAATACGGTTTATCTTGCAGTCGAACACTGGGCGCTTTACGCGAAGCAACAAAAGATATGTCTATTTTGTCAGATAAAAATTTATCGTGGAACAAAAACGAAGGAATTAAATTTGTTACTGGTGCCATGGACAAAACCGCAGGTCTAGCGATACGTGGTGTCGGTCTGGCAGCGGCTGGTATCCATAATTTTATACAACACAGACGCACAAAAATTGGCGATGATTTAAGAAAAAACAAAGTGTTAAGTAATGCACATAAACATTGGAACGAAGAAGACACGCACGCAACAGCAACAAAAAAACACACCGAAGCAACAAATAATCTAGCAAAATTAGCAGCAGGACATGGCGATTCGGGGCATGTTATTGATGCTGCAACAATTGCCGCTGAAACAGCAGCATTGGGCGGAATGCCTACTGGTCCTGCAAAAGATGCATTACAAAAAGATGTTGACTTGTACAATAAATCTGTGATGGACAACCATAATGCTGCCATAGAATTAGCCAATATAGGCGCACGCCAAGCCGCTCGTACTGCAGCCCCAGAAAAAGACCCTTTCAGAGAATTAATAGCATATTGGGATATGTTAGAATCTGTTGGTAAAACCCATGCATTTACATTAGGCAGCATGAAGTTGAAACGCGATGCTATGTTTAAGGATGAAACAAGAATCATATCTGGTGCGCCCGTAACACAATCACGCGCTAAACATATTGCAGATGCTTACCTCAAAAAATATGGCACACTTCGAACGGCTTGATTTTTTTGGTCATTTGTGATATAATATATGGTAATCAGACGGCAGTTATTGCCGTCTTTTGTTTTCCAAACATTTAAAACTAAAAGGATTTAATATGACACGAATTCTGCAGGTTCGTCGCGGCTCTTGCACACAAAACGACAATTTTACGGGTCTTGCCGGTGAAATAACTTTTGACACAACCAACAAAACATTACGCGTGCACGATGGTGAAACACTGGGTGGTTTTGCCTTGGCGCGTGCAGATACGGCTCCAAGCGCTTTTGACATAAACTCGATTTCCAGCGATTTTTGGACTGCGCTTTTTTCAACATATCAAACAAATTCGATTCAAAGCGAAACTTCGACCCCGCAATCTTTAACATCAACACCATATATTGATTGCACAATGGGATATACACAAATTCCTAAAACTGCCGAAGCAATTTTGGTCTGTCAAAGCCCAGAAGCCGGATACAGTATTGATGACGAAGTACGCGCATTTGGTATCGGAAATTATGCTTGTCCACATGTGAATACTTATGTTTCAAATGGTGCGTTGCATGTTCGTTTATATGTTAATGAACAGACATTTTGGGTATTTCATAAAACTGATGCGACACCAACAAATATCACCAATGCAAAATGGAAAATAAAATTTACAGTTTGTTATTGAAACCTTTAAATTTGTTTGCTAACCTTTGGCGCGTAATTCAAAATAAATGAAAGGATTTAATATGTATATACTTGCTTTGAACTGTGGTTCGTCATCCCTGAAATACCAGGTGTTTGATGCAGATACTAAACGCGCCATTGTTGGTGGAAATGTTGAAAAAATCGGTTTACCTGATTCTTTTATTACCCAGAAATATCCAGATGGTTCAAAAGACAAAAAAGAAACACCGATGAAAAACCACAACGAAGCATTGAACGAAGTTCTGTTGATGTTGAAAAAGGCATCTGTTGATATGGACGAAATTGGTGGTGTTGGTCATCGTGTTGTTATGGGCGGTTCTAAATTTGCTTCGTCTGCAGAAATCAATGATGAAGTTATGCGCGCAATCGAAGAATGGAAAGATTTGATGCCTCTGCATATTCCTGCATCATTGATGGGTATTGAAAGTGCGCGTCAAACATTACCAAATGCAAAGCAAGTTGCTGTATTTGATACTGCATTTTTACAAACAATGCCTGAATATGCTTACCGTTACGCGATTCCAGAGGCATGGTATAAAAACCTTGGGGTGCGCAGATACGGATTCCATGGAACATCTCATTTATATGTTTCAAAACGCGCGGCAGCAATGCTTGGCAAGCCAGCCAATGAATGCAATTTAATTACTATGCATATTGGTTCTGGGGCTTCGGGTGTCGCGATAAAAAATGGTCGCGCTGTGGATACTACTTTGGGTATGACACCAACCGCCGGTTTGGTTATGGGAACAAGACCTGGGGATGTTGATGCGGGTGCTTTGTTATATGTAATGGAAAAATTGAAATTAACCCCAGAACAAATGACAAAACATTTGAACAAAGATTCTGGACTTTTGGGTGTTACGACATGCTTTGCAGACCGCCGTGATGTAGAGGCAAACAAAGACGAAAACCCCGCATGCAAATTAGCAATAGAAATGGA
>JAKSTD010000061.1 GCA_024402755.1 Alphaproteobacteria bacterium | reverse complement strand
TAACAAACAAAACAAAAGAGAAAGAATATGTCAACATTTGCTATCTTTCAAACTGGGGGCAAACAATACCGCGTGACTGAAGGCGATATTGTAAAAGTTGAAAAACTTAACGCCACTGGTTCGGTCGAATTTGACCAGGTTTTAATGGTTGGTGACAAAGTTGGAAATCCGTTCATTGACGGTGACAAAGTTGTTGCTGATGTAATCGAACAAAAACGTGATGACAAGGTTTTGGTGTTCAAGAAAAAACGTCGTCAAAACTATCGCAGAACTGTCGGTCATCGTCAGTACATCACTGTTTTGAAAATTAAATCAATCAAGGCCTAAGACAGACCCGTAAGCGAAGGAGTTAATTATGGCACATAAGAAAGCTGGTTCAGCATCAACAAACGGACGCGATTCAGCCGGACGCAGATTGGGTGTGAAAAAAAGTGGTGGTTCCCACGTTATCCCAGGTAATATCATCATTCGTCAATGCGGAACATCTGTTCATCCTGGATTGAATGTTGGTATGGGCAAAGATCACACATTGTTTGCCAAGGTTGCAGGCAAAGTTTCCTTTAAACGCGGAAACGGCGACCGCAAAACTGTATCGGTTGTCCCAGACAGCGAATCAAAATAAAAAATTGTCCCAATCGGGACAATTTTTTTTGTTTATCTTTTCATTTTTTACTTGATTGCGTTTTTGTATTTGTTCTATTATTAAACAAAGGAAGGAAAGAAATATGCAACGTTTCTCGTTCTTTGTATTGTGCATGATATGTGCAAATGCCGCGAATTCTGCGTATTTGCCGACTGTGGATGTGTCGCGTGGGGATGTGTCTGCACGTGCTGCGTTTGGCGAAGAAATTGTGCCGGTTCAAAAATCACAAAATGAAAATGTTGCATCTGTTTCACAAAAAAACGATAAAAAAGTTGTGGCACGCAGTGCGAAGAAATCTGTTGCGAACAATAACGTTGCAACAAATGCTGATGTGTTGCGCCCGAATCGTCCACGTTCTGATTTGTGGGCACGCAGTGGCAGTGAGCAACCGTTGCGTATGCCGCGTATGGATGAAATCGCTGTCATTGATTCTGATGCTGTTTTACCCGAAGAAAATCTTGATTCTGCACCAAAATTGATTGCGCGCGATGAAGCATTAAACGAATTAAAACAATTACGCAGTGAAATTGCAAGGTTGTCCGCATTACAGCAAGAATCTATTGCGCGTGCGCGCCCTGTGTCTGTGCGGACACCAATAAGCGGCGAAACAAAAATAACACCCGCGGTAAAAAGTCGGGAAGATTCTTCTGTGCACCGTGAAATCGTTCCAATGGAAACAGAAAAAGAAATCGCGCGCAGGGGAATTTCAAATCGCTTGGAAGAACCCAAAATTGCTTCGGTTGGTGATATGTCAAAAATGTCGCCAAATGAATTGAAAAAGGCATTTAAAAAGACCTATTTATCTGAAAACAAGCATTTATCAACCTATGAATCAGCAGCGGCTAGCAAGTATGACACAATAAGCGATATGACATCAAGTATAGAGGGCTTTAGTGCATCTCGTGATTTATCTGAAATGGATAGCGGGGTTCGCCCGATGGAGGTTAAAATATCTTTCTTTAACAATGATTCTGGGCTGTCGCGTGACAATTATAATTTGTTAAGTGAAACGGCATCAATCGTTGTTAATAATCCAAAACGTGCTGTTCAAATTGCCATACCAGAATCTGTGACACATGACAAAGATATGCGTAAATTGGCTGCGCGCAGATTGGCTATTGTTGAACAAGTTTTGCGTGATACCGGTGTTGCAGAACAAAGAATTGTTCCTGTGTTATCCCAGCGCGATGGTGATGAATTTGTTTTGCGTGTAATTTCTGGGGATACTTTTGAATCTTTGGCCCAGCAAAAACGCAATTCGCGTGGTAATGGTGCTTCTAAGAAAACTTATAAAAGTATGTCGTGGTAAAATTATTTAATAAAATTTTAAATTTCGTTTATCCCCCAGTTTGTCCCGTATGCAGAGATTTTGTTGAGTGTCATGGTCTGCTTTGTCCTGCCTGTTGGGCAAATTTTAACTGGATATCAAATCCAAAGTGTTTTAAATGCGGTTATCCGTTTCCAGCAGACCTTGATTTGGGGCCAACCCCAATGTGTCCGCACTGTGCGGCTGGTGAATGTGATTTAGATTTTATTCGTTCGGCTTGTGTTTATGATGATGTCTCAAAGAATATAATGTTGCCGTTTAAGCATGCGTCTAATCTTAAGTATCAAAAGTTGATGTCGCGTGCGATGATAAATTGTATTCAAGATTTAAATATGGATGTTGATATAGTTTTGCCCGTGCCGTTGGCTAATCGGCGATTATTCAAACGCGGATATAACCAGGCAACACTGCTTGCGCGACCAATCGCAAAATTTTTTAATGCGCATTTAGATGTCGATTCTGTAAAACGAAAATACAAGCCAGATATGGGACACAAAACATCAAAACAGCGGCGCGAAAATGTTCATGGTGTGTTCAAAATAAAGAATACTGATAAATTAAAATGTAAAAAAGTTTTACTGGTTGATGATGTTATGACAAGTGGTGCGACTTTTTATGAATTGAATCGTGTTTTGCGCAATGCGGGTGTTTCTGCTGTATACGCGGTTTCGTTCTGTCGTGTTGTTCATGCTATTTAGTGTTTAAGATTACACAAAGATTGCTGTAAAAAATTTGCTAATTCTAATTCATTTTTGTTCATTGTTTGTGCTGTTTCTTGTAAATCTATTTTTTCGCGAACTGTATTTAATATGTCCAACATATCTTTTTGTTCATGCGTTAATGGTTTTTCGTTTCCTTCGTTCCATTTCACAGCCAGCACATTTTTGTTGTTTACAAATACACTGTAATGATTGGTTGCCCATCCATTGATTACAGATAAAACTTCACGACCATTTTTGCCAAAAACAGTATATTTATCACCCGTGTTCATTTTGGTGTGAATCAGTATATTATTGTGAATAATTTCTTGTATAAGTATTTTTATAACTTTATTCATAATTCCCCCATATTGGACATAGAAATGATATGCTTTTTATAAGATGTTTTCACTAGGAATCTTTTATTAAGCATAAACTTGATTTTGCGTTTTTTATCGTGTAAAATTTGCCAGATAAAAATCGAGGACTGCTATGAATATCGAATTGGGCAAAAATATAGATACACGTGAATTAGAAACCAAAATTCAAAAGTTTTGGGATGAAAATTATTTTTGGGATAATGATGTAAATTCGAACAAGAAATCTTTTTGCGTTATGATGCCACCACCGAATGTGACGGGTAATTTGCACATGGGGCACGCGTTGGATAATGTGTTGACTGATATTATTTGCCGTTATAAGCGAATGGATGGTTTTGATGTTTTAGGGAAACCTGGTACAGCCGATGCTGCTATTGCAACGCAATTATTAATAGAACGTGATTTGTCTAAACGTGGAATAAATCCGCATGCTTTGACTTTGGATGAAAAATTAGATTACGCATGGAAATGGAAAGAAGAATACGGCGGTCAAATATTAAAGCAATTACACGTATTGGGCGCAACACCAGTTTGGAAACGTGAAAGATTCACTATGGATAAGGGATTATCTGAAAACGTGACACGCATGTTTGTTAAAATGTATAACGAAGGTTTAATCTATCGTGCAAAACGCATGGTGAATTGGTGTCCGAAACAACAAACTACGGTTTCAGATTTGGAAATTGAAACGCGCGAAGAACATGGCAAGTTTTATTATTTTAATTATCCACTTGTTGGTGGCGGTTTCGTTGAAATTGCAACGACTAGACCCGAAACTTTATTTGGTGACCAAGCAATCGCGATTCATCCAGAAAACGAAAAATTAAAACATTTGATTGGAAAGAAAGCAATTATTCCATTAACCAACATAGAAATTCCAATTATTGCAGATGAACATGCTGATCCTGAAAAGGGAACAGGCGCTGTGAAAATTACACCTGCGCACGATTTTGACGATTATGAAGTTGGACTTCGTCATAACTTGGAACCATTGTGTATTCTGACGACAGATGCAAAATTGCGCGATATTGATGAGGTGCCTGAAAAATATCGCGGTATGGATAGATATGTCGCGCGTAAGGCGGTGATAGAGGATATAGATGCGGCGGGCCTGCTGACCAAAATCG